>NZ_JBJGZP010000016.1:0-95252 GCF_054050555.1 Blastococcus sp. SYSU D00695
CCCCCCCCCCCCCCCCCCCCCCCCCCCCCCCCCCCCCCCCCCCCCCCCCCCCCCCCCCCCCCCCCCCCCCCCCCCCCCCCCCCCCCCCCCCCCCCCCCCCCCCCCCCCCCCCCCCCCCCCCCCCCGGCCCGGCCTCAGGCGGCGCGGAGGGTGCGCAGCGCGCCGGTGACGCGCAGCAGCTCGTCGAGCATCGCCTTGCCGCCGGCCTCGAGCTCGGCGTTGGGCATGAACACCTCGTCCTCGTCCAGGAACTGCTGGAAGAAGGGGATCGACACCGCCTCGGGCACCGTGTGCAGGCGCAGCGCGGCGAGGACCGGCTTGACCGCGCTCGCCGCCCGCAGGCCGGCCGAGACGCCGCCGTAGGAGACCAGCCCGGCGGCCTTGTCGGCCCACTCGCCGTGCAGGTGGTCCAGCGCGTTCTTCAGCGACGCCGGGAAGGAGTGGTTGTACTCGGGCGTCACGAACACGAACGCGTCGCCGCGGGCCACCGTGGCGCTCCAGTCGCGGGTGGCCTGGTGCACGTACCGGCCCAGCCGCGGGTGGTCGGGCTCGTCGAAGAGGGGCAGGCCGACCTCGGCGAGGTCCACCAGCTCGACGTCGAACCCGCCGTGGGCCTGCGCCAGCTCGGTCACCCAGCGGGCGATCGCGATGCCCTTGCGGCCGGGACGGGTGCTGGCGGCGACCACCTGCAGGACGGGACGGGACATGACGGGACTCCTCCGACGTGCGGGACTGTTCGTTGAGGATTCAACTGTCCTGGGGGCCGCGGATTCCCCGTCGCGCCGTGAGGCATCTCGCAGCAACCCTCCTCTCACGTGAGGGTCGGGTGCGGCAGGGTGGGACCACGTGCCGTCCGCTCTCGCCGCCCTGCGCCCCTCCCGCCCCGCCTGGCTGTCCCCGCGGGTCGCCCGCACGGAGGTGCTCGCCGGCCTGGTCGTCGCCCTCGCGCTCATCCCGGAGGCCATCAGCTTCTCGATCCTCGCCGGGGTCGACCCGCGGGTGGGCCTGTTCGCCTCGTTCACGATGGCCGTCACCATCGCGTTCACCGGTGGCCGCCCGGCCATGATCAGCGCCGCGACCGGCGCCGTCGCGCTCGTGGTGGCGCCGCTGGTGCACGACCACGGCCTGCCGTACCTCATCGCCGCGGTGGTCCTGGGCGGCGTCCTCCAGGTCCTGCTGGCGGTCGCGGGCGTCGCCCGGCTCATGCGGTTCGTGCCGCGCAGCGTCATGGTCGGCTTCGTCAACGCGCTGGCGATCCTGATCTTCAGCGCCCAGGTGCCGCACCTGCTCGGCGTCCCCTGGCTGGTCTACCCGATGGCCGCGGCCGGGCTGGCGATCATCGTCCTGCTGCCCCGGGTGACCACCGCCGTCCCGGCGCCGCTGGTCGCGATCATCGCGCTGACCGGGGTCACCGTGCTGGCCGGCTGGTCGCTGCCCGACGTCGGCGACCAGGGCGCGCTGCCCGACAGCCTGCCCACCCTCGGCCTCCCCGACGTGCCGTTCACCTGGCAGACGCTGACGATCATCACGCCCTACGCGCTCGGGGTCGCCCTCGTCGGGCTGATGGAGTCGCTGATGACGGCCAAGCTCGTCGACGACATCACCGACACCCCCTCCGACAAGACCCGCGAGTCGTGGGGCCAGGGGGTGGCCAACATCGTGACCGGGTTCTTCGGCGGCATGGGCGGCTGCGCCATGATCGGCCAGACGATGATCAACGTGAAGAGCGGCGCCCGGACCCGGCTGTCGACCTTCCTCGCCGGCGTCCTCCTGCTCGTCCTGGTGGTGGCGCTGGGCGACGTCGTCGCGGTCATCCCCATGGCGGCGCTGGTCGCGGTCATGGTCTTCGTCTCGATCGCCACGTTCGACTGGCACAGCCTCCGGACCCTGCACCGGATGCCCCGCAGCGAGACCGCCGTGATGCTCGCGACCGTCGCCGTCACGCTGGCCACGCACAACCTCGCGATCGGGGTCGGGGTCGGCGTCCTCGCCGCCTGCGTCCTGTTCGCCCGGCGCGTCGCCCACCTGGTCGGCGTCACCCGCGTCGTCGACGGCGACACCGCGCGGTACACGGTCGAGGGCGCGCTGTTCTTCGCCTCCAGCAACGACCTCTACACGCAGTTCCACTACGGCGAGGACCCCGACCGCGTCGTCGTCGACCTGTCCCGCGCCCACGTCTGGGACGCCTCCACGGTGGCCGCGCTGGACGCCATCGCGCACAAGTACGCCGGCCGCGGGAAGCAGGTGGAGATCGTCGGGCTCGCCGGCCACTCGGCCGCCCGCTACGAGCGGCACTCCGGTTCCCTGGCCGGGGCGCACTGATGGCCCGGCTGGTGCAGATCGGCCAGGTCGCCGAGCGCACCGGGCTCAGCCTGCGCACCATCCGGTTCTACGAGGAGAGCGGCCTGGTCGTGCCCACCGCGCGCAGCGAGGGCGGCTTCCGGCTCTACAGCGACGACGACGTCGCCCGGCTGCGGGTGATCACGCGGATGAAGCCGCTGGGCTTCACCCTCGAGGAGATGCGCGAGCTGCTGACGCTTCTCGCCGACCTCGCGGCTGCCGGGTCCGCCCCGGAGCGGGCCGCCCTGGCCGACCGGCTGCGGATGTTCCACGAGGCGGCCCGGGTCCGCGTCGACGCGCTGCGCGCCGAGCTCGCCGTCGCCGAGGACCTCGCCGCCGACCTCGCCGCGCGGCTGTCCGCCGTCCCCGGCTGACACGCGGGGTCGGCGCGCAGCGTGGCGACACTCCACCGGACGGGTGACCCGGACGGCGGGGACGCGGCGGGAGCCGGCGCGAGCCCGCAGGCTGGCGGTCGTGCCGCTGACCGCCCCCGGACTGCCCGACCTGCCGCCGGACCTGTCCGGCCCGGTCGCGGTGCAGCTGGCCAAGCCGGTGCGCGAGGTCCCGGCGGCCGGCGCGCTGCCCGGCGGCTGCCTGTACGAGCCCAAGTGGGACGGCTACCGGCTCGTGGTCGCGCGCGGCGCCCGGAGCACCCGGCTGTGGTCGAAGCAGGGGCGGGACCTCACCGACCGCTTCCCCGACGTCGCCGCCGCCGCGCTCGCCCAGCTGCCGGCCGGCACGGTCGTCGACGGCGAGGTGGTCATCTGGCACGACGACCGCCTGGACTTCGGCCTGCTGCAGAAGCGGATGGTCACCGCCCCCGGCCGGATCGCCGCCCAGGTCGCCGCCGCCCCGGCCTCCTACGTGGCCTTCGACCTGCTCGCCGCCGGCGGCACCGACCTGCGCCGCCGCACGCTGCGGGTCCGCCGCGCCCAGCTGGAGGCCCTCGCCGCGCGCTGGGCGCCGCCGATGCAGCTGTCGCCGGCCACCGCCGACCCGGCCGAGGCCCGGCAGTGGTCCCGCGACTTCCGGCCCGCCGGCGTCGAGGGGCTGGTCGCCAAGGGCGCCGGCACCCGCTACGCCCCGGGACGGCGGGAGTGGCTGAAGGTCAAGTCCTGGGAGACCACCGAGGTCCTCGCCGGCGGTGTCATCGGGCCGGTCGACCGGCCCGGCCAGCTGGTCGCCGGCCGCTACCGGGACGGCGAGCTGGTCGTCGTCGGCCGCACCAGCCCACTGACCCCCGCCGCGGCCGCCGAGCTCGCCGCCGTCCTCACCCCGGCCGGCGACGACCACCCGTGGCCCGACCGGATCGGCACCGGCCGGTTCGGCGGCGGCCGGCTGAGCGTGCCGCTGACCCGGGTGCGGCCCGACGTCGTGGTCGAGGTCAGCGCGGACGCGGCACTGCAGGCCGGGGTCTTCCGCCACCCGCTGCGGTTCGTCCGCACCCGGCCGGACCTGCGACCGGACGACGTCCCGCCGATCGGCTGAGCCTCAGGGCCGCTGCGGCACCCGGCCCAGCGTCACCAGCACCCGGCGGAGCAGGCCGGCCAGCTCCACCCGCTCCTGCTCCGAGAGCCCGGCCAGCAGCCGCCGCTCGGTCTCCAGGTGGTCCGGCAGCGCCGCGTCCAGCGCGGCCCGGCCGGCGTCGGTCAGCGTGACGACGACGCCGCGGCCGTCCGACGCGCTGCGGGCGCGGGTGATCAGCCCCCGCTCCTCCAGCCGGTCCAGCCGCTGGGTGATCGCGCCGGAGGTGACCAGCGCCGTCCGCATCAGCGCGGTCGGGGTCAGCTGGTAGGGCGGCCCGGCCCGCCGCAGCGCGGCCAGCACGTCGAAGGAGGCGGCGTCCAGGCCGTGCCGGGCGAACGTGGCCCGCTGCGCCAGGTGCACCTCGCGCTGCAGCTGGGTGACCCGGCCGACGACGCCCATCGGCGAGCAGTCCAGGTCCGGCCGCTCCCGCGCCCACTGCTCGAGGATCAGGTCGACGGCGTCCACCGGGCCGGCGGGGGACCCCGGGGTCACGACGGCCGGACGAGCGCGGTCGTCATCCGCACGGTCAGCCCGGCACCGGCGTTGACCAGGTCGACCGAGTCCCACAGCTTGCGCGCCAGCCACAGGCCCATCCCGCCGCGGGCGAGGTCGGGGCCGTGCGCGGGCTGGAACCCGGCCAGCGGGTCGTCGTAGCCGCGACCGGAGTCGGTGATCGTGCAGACCATCCGGCCGCCGGCCGTCCACAGCCGCGCGCTCACCGGCGGCCGGCCGTGCCGGAACGCGTTGGCCGCGACCTCGCTGACCGCCAGCAGCAGGTCGTCCTGCTGCGCGGCGTCGGGGACGTGCGCCCGCAGCGCCTCCCGCAGCCGGCCGCGC
Source organism: Blastococcus sp. SYSU D00695 (assembly GCF_054050555.1). NCBI lineage: Bacteria > Bacillati > Actinomycetota > Actinomycetes > Geodermatophilales > Geodermatophilaceae > Blastococcus > Blastococcus sp. SYSU D00695. The sequence goes on from NZ_JBJGZP010000016.1 coordinate 4,705, forward strand.
AGCTCCGACAGCACCGTCGACCCCTCGACGGCGAGCACGGGCGGGGAGTCCTCGGCCGGCTCGTGCGGCACGGGCAGGGAGTGCAGGTGGCTCGCCGGCTCCCGGAATCCCCGGTTGTCGACGACGCCGTCGCCGACGGCGACCTGCGGGTGCGCGGCGGCCACCTCGGTGACCAGCGCCTCCGGCAGCACCCGCCGGTCGACCAGGCACATCACCGACATGGGCGCGCCGGCGAGGACCGAGTTCGCGGCGATCTCGTACCGCAGGCCCTCCCGGTGGCTCTCCGGGCCGGCGCCGAACTGCACCTGACCGACGAGGCGCAGCCGCCCCGACCGGGAGGCGGCCGCGCGCTCCAGCACCGCCCTCGTGATGTCGAAGGCGTCGGGGGCGCGCGTGTCGAGCAGGCAGATGCGGGCGTCGACCTCGATGCCGCGGGCCCGCTCCCCGAGGGGCGCGCCGACCTGGGCGGCGGTGTCCGGGGGGCAGGCCAGCACGACCAGGTCGCCGGCCCGCAGCCCCTCCTCCAGGAAGGGGGTGGTCGCGGCGAGCAACGCGTCGTCGGTGTCGTAGAGGACGGCGGCGTGCCCGTGCCCGGCGGGCGCGGCGGACCAGCCGCGCGCGGACGCCGCGGAGTGCGCCGCGCCGTCCTCAGCCGTAGCGTTCACCCGTTCCTCGACACCTGCAGGGCCGGGAGCGACCGGCCGACCGGAGAGCATTCTGCGGCACCTGCCCGGCACGGGGGAGGTCAGGTCCGGCTCGCGAGGTTCCCGGCGTGGCCCGGCACGAAACCGGACACCCCGGGCCCCCACCCGTCCGGGGGACCGGCGGGTCACCCGCCACCGTCGAGGAGGCCCCCCGGCAGGCCGGACAACTCCAGCACCCGCGCGGGCGCGCTGCCCGCGGCGGCACGCACCCGCGGCCGGCCACCCGCCGCGCTCACGGCGGCGGCGACCTCGAGCAGCAGCCCGACACCGGCGCTGGCGAGGTAGTCGACCTGCCGCAGGTCCAGCACGGTCTCGTGGCCGGGGCCCGCCGCCGTCTCCGCCGCGGCCAGCACCTGCGGCCGCAGCCGCCCGACCTGCGCCAGGTCCAGCTCCCCGGACAGGACCAGCTCGGGCCCGCCGGCCCCGGCCCGCACGGTGAGCGCCGCCCCGCCGTCGGGCGGCCCGGCCGCGGGAGCCGGCGCGGGGGCCACGCCCTCGACCCCGGCCCGGGGGCGCTCCGCCGGGGCGGGCGCGACGCGGAAGGTGACCTCGGTGCCCCCGCCGGCGGCGGGGCCGATGCTCACCGGGTCGGCCAGCGCCCCGATCAGCTCGATGCCCCGGCCGCGGAACCCCTTGTCGGCCGGCGGCGGGCGCCAGGTCCCGTGGTCGCGCACGCGGACGGCGACCCCGCCGTCGGCGTCGAGCTCCAGCGAGTACTCGCACGACCCGGCCGACGCCGCGGGGTGGGCGTGCTCGACCGCGTTGGCCAGCGCCTCCCCCAGCGCCAGCTGCAGGTCGTCGACGGTGTCGGCCGGCAGGCCCGCGGCCGCCGTCCACCGCAGGACCGCCCGCCGGACCCCGGCCAGCCGCGCCGGGTCGGCCGGCAGCCGCTCCGCCAGCGGCCGCGGCAGCACCCGGACGGCGATCACGGCCACGTCGTCGGGGCGGTCGCTGTCGGCGCGCACCTCCGCCAGCAGCATCGGCACGAGCCGGTCGGGGGCGGCGTCGGCGTGCCGGGCGGCGGCGCCGACGACGCGCTCCAGGCCGGCGTCGAGGGACTCCCCGCGCCGCTCGACGAGCCCGTCGGTGTACAGCACCAGCGTCGTCCCGGCCGACACGTCCGCCGCACCCTCGGTGTAGCGGGCGCGGCCGGGGACGCCGAGCACCGGGCCGGACCCGGCGTCGGCGAGCAGGGTGGCGCCCTCCGCGGTGACCAGCAGCGGCGGCGGGTGCCCCGCGCGGGCCCACCGCACCTGACCCGCGCGGCGGTCGACGACCAGGCAGGCGGCGCTGGAGGCCAGCGCGCCGGGCAGCCGCGCGGCGAACCGGTCCAGCAGCTCCAGCGCCTCCGCGGGCGGGCAGCCCTGCAGCAGCGCGGTCGACAGGGCGCTGCGCAGCTGGCCCATGACGGCGGCCGCGGCGGGCCCCTGCCCGACGACGTCGCCGACCGCGACGGCCACGCGGTCCCCGTCGAGCTCGACGACGTCGTACCAGTCGCCGCCGGCGGAGCTGCCGACCGCGCCCGGCAGGTAGTCCGCGGCCAGCGCGAGGCCGGCCAGCCGCGGCAGGTCGGCCGGCAGCAGGCTGCGCTGCAGCGTCGTCGCGATGTCCCGCTCGGCGCGGTAGAGGCGCGCGCGGTCCAGGGCCAGGGCGACCTGCTCGGCCGCCGCCAGCAGCAGCCCGCGCTCGGCCTCGGGGAAGGGGTGCGGGCGCCAGTAGGCCAGGCCCAGCACGCCGAGCACCTCCCCGCGGACGGTCAGCGGCAGCGCGGCGGTGGCCGCCCGGTCCAGCTCGACGAGGCTGCTCGCCTGCTCCGGGGTGAGGCCGGGCCGCTCGGCGAGCCGGTCGTCGGTGGACTCGACCCACTGCGCGCGGCCGGTGGCGACCGCGGCGGTGAGCGCGAGCGAGGCGGCGAGCGGCACGGTCTGCCACGCGCGGCGCTCCCCGGCCTCCTCCGGGCTGGTGCCGGACATGGCGAGGGACTCCAGGCAGCGCCGCCCCCGGTCCAGCTCGTAGACGCCGACCCGGCCGCCACCGGTCGTGGCGCCGCTCAGCGCGCGGGCGGCCACCTCGGCGACCTCGGCCGGGGTGGTCGCGGCCGACAGCTCGGCGGTGATGCCCTGCAGGACGGCCAGCCGGCCGGCGGTGGCCCGCTCCTCGGCGAGCAGCAGGGCGTTCTCCACCGCCAGCGCGGCCCGGCCCGCGAGCTCCTCGACCAGCGCCCGGTCGTCGTCGTCGAAGGGCAGCGAGTCCGGCCGCCGGGCCAGGCCGAGCACGGCCCGCACCCGGCCGCCGGACGACAGGGGCACCGCCATCCCGGAGCCGACGGCGAGCGCCCCGGCGAGCTCCGGGTGCCCCGGGGGCGGCCACGGCAGCTGGGCGCTGACCACGCTGCGGCCCGCGCGCACCACCTCGGGGCCGAAGCCGCTGTCGGCGGGCAGGCCGGCCACGGCCGCCTCGGTCCCCGGGTCAAGTCCGGCGACGCCGGCGAAGCGCAGCACCCCGTCCTCGCCCACCACCCGGGCGGTGCCGATGTCGGCGATGCGGCGGTCGACCAGCAGCCGGGCCAGGGCGGCGAGCTGCTCCTCGACGGTCTGCGCCCGGTCGAGGGCGGCGCCCGCCTCGGCCAGCAGCGCCTGGCGCTCGGTCTCGCGGTGCCGGGCGCTGATGTCGGTGCAGACGCCGACGTGGCCGGCCGCGCCCAGCCCGGCCCCGATCGGGACCGCCCGCTCCAGCATCCACGCGTGCGCGCCGTCGGCCCGCCGCAGCCGGAACTCCACCTCCCAGCCCCGGTCGGCGGCCGTGGCTTCGGCGACCACCTGCTCGTAGCGCTCGCGGTCGTCGGGGTGCACGCCCTCGCGCCACCCCCCGCCGAGCTCGGCGCCGGTGTCGCGGCCGGTGAACGCCGTCCAGCCGGCGTTGACCAGCACGCGGCCGCCGTCGCGGCCGGAGACCCAGATCAGGGCGGGCGCCAGGTCGGCCATGGCGGTGAACCGCTCCTCGGCCTCCCGGCGCGCGCGGCCCAGGTGCACGTGCGCGCCGACCCGGGCCAGCAGCTCCGCGGCCGCGAACGGCTTCACCAGGTAGTCGTCGGCGCCCGCCGCCAGGCCCTCAACGGCGGCCTCCTCGCCGGCCCGCGCCGACAGCAGCAGCACCGGCACGCGGGAGGTCCGCGGGTCGGCGCGCAGCTCGGCGAGCAGCGCCATGCCGTCCAGCCGCGGCATCATCACGTCGCTGACCAGCAGGTCCGGCGGGGCGGCGCGGGCGGCCTCCAGCGCCTCCTGCCCGTCGGCGACCGCGGTCACCGCGTACCGCGGGGCGAGCAGGCGCAGCAGGTACTCGCGCATGTCGGCGTTGTCGTCGGCCACGAGCACCCGGCCGGCCGGGGCCCCGCCCGCGCCGTCGGCGGCCGCCGGGCCGGCGGCGGCCTCGGCGGTGGCGGCCTCGGCGGGGTCGGCGGCGGGCAGCCAGCGCAGCGCCTCGGCGACGAACGGGGTCGCGGCCCGCGACACCGCCGGCGCGTCGGGCGTCGGCGGGGCCAGCCGGTCCTCGGGCAGGTGCGCCGTCCCGAACGGCACGGTGACGGTGAACGTCGTCCCCACCCCGTGCGTGCTGTCGGCGGTCACCGTGCCGCCGTGCAGGCCGACGAGCTCGCGCACCATCGCCAGGCCGATGCCGCTGCCCTCGCCGGACCGCGAGCGGGCGCCGGCGACGCGGGTGAACCGCTCGAACAGGCGCGGGAGCTCGGCGGCGGGGATGCCCGTGCCGGTGTCGGCCACCGTGAGCACCGCGGCCCCGGCGGTGGCGCGCAGCCGGACGGTGATGCCGCCGTCGAAGGTGAACTTCAGGGCGTTGGAGAGCAGGTTGAGGACGACCTTCTCCCACATGTCCCGGTCCACGTGCACCGGCTCGGGCAGGGCGGCGCAGTCCACCTCGTAGGCCAGCCCGGCGCGGGCGACGGCGGAGCGGAACACGCTGGCCAGCTCGGCGGTGGCCGCGGCCAGGTCGACCGGCTCGAAGCGGGCCTCGATGCGCCCGGCCTGCAGGCGGGAGAAGTCCAGCAGCGTGTTGACCAGCTTGCCCAGCCGCAGCGCGTTGCGCTCGATGACCTCCAGCTCCTCGCGCACCCGCGGCGCGCCGAGGTCCTCGGCGGCGCGCAGCTCCGCGACCGGGCCCATGATCAGCGTCAGCGGGGTGCGGAACTCGTGGCTGACGTTGCTGAAGAAGTCGGTCTTGGCCCGGTCCAGCTCGGCCAGCGCCTCGGCCCGCTCGCGCTCGGCCTCGTAGCTGTCGGCGTTCAGCAGGGCGGCCGACACCTGGTGGGCGACCAGCTCGAGGAACCCCCGGTAGGACTCGTCGAGGGGGCGGTGCGGGTTGAGCGCGACGACGACGAACCCGGCGAGCTCCTCGGCGGCCTGCCCGGTGGAGGTCAGCGGGACGACGACCGCGCGCTCGGGGGGCCGGTCCCAGGCGCCGGTGGGCAGCTGCGGGAAGCGGTCGGGCGCCAGGTCCACCACGGCGGACTCCCCCGCCCGCAGGTCGCTGCGCAGCCGCGCGCGGCGCGGGTCGTCGGCGCCGATGACCGGCGGCATGACCCCGCCGCCGTCCTCGCCGATCCCGGCGGTCAGGGCCAGCCGGGCGCTGCCGTCCTCCGCGTAGAGGTAGACGCCGCTGAAGGGCAGGTCGGCCAGGTTGCGGGCCAGCTGCTCGCGCGCGGCGGCGAGCACCTGCGCGCGGGTGCGGGCCGGGGCCAGCGCCGCCGAAAGGTCGCGCAGCGTCGCCATCCGCCGGTCCCCGACCACCCGCTCGGTGGTCTCGGTGACCACGCACAGCATCCCGGCGGTGCGGGCGTCGTCGTCGTCCAGCGGGCTGTAGGAGAAGGTGTGGTACGTCTCCTCCGGGTAGCCGCTGCGCTCGAGGAACAGCAGCAGGTCCTCGTCCCAGGTCGCCACGCCGGTCTCGAGGACCGAGGCGATCCGCGGGCCGATGTCGTGCCAGATCTCGGCCCACATCTCGCTCGCGGGGCGGCCCAGCGCCCAGGGGTGCTTGGCCTGCAGCGTGTCGCGGCGGTAGGCGTCGTTGTAGAACGCCGTCAGCTCCGGCCCCCAGGCCGCCCACATCGAGAACCGCGAGGTCAGGACGATGCGCACCGCGTTGCGCAGCGACACCGGCCAACGCTCCGGCGGGCCCAGCGGGGTGTCGTCCCAGTCGCGCTCGGCCATCGCCGTGCCGAGGTCACCGCCGCCGGCGAACAGGCTCCGGCGCAGCGTGTCGTCCGTCACCGGGGCATCACGCAGAGATCGTAGGGCGCTACCGATCCCCGCGCCCCGGGGGACCCGCGGTCAGCCGGCGGCCTCGGCGGCCGCCGGCCCGCCCGTCACCCGCGCCGCGCACGAGGCCGTGCCCAGCCAGCCGTGCGGCGCGCCCTCCCAGCACCAGCCCAGCCGCGGTCGGCGGCCGCTGACCCACAGCGCCGGCACCCGCGCGTCGCCGGCCCGCGAGCCCAGCAACGAGTAGCAGCCGCGCGACCGCAGCACCCCCGGGTCGGACACCAGCAGCGCCAGGCCCTCGGCGACGGTCAGCGGCGTGCGGCCGGTCGCGGCCAGCCGCGGGGCGACGTCGCGCGGGGGGACGTCGAGGGTGCCGGGGCCGGTGTCGACGTCGAGCAGCAGGTAGGGCACCGGCGGCACGTCGAGCTCCGGCAACGGCCGGAACGCGGCCAGGTCGGCGGGCTCCATCGTGCTGAACCCCCCGCCGCCGGCGGTCTGCACCGTGGCGAGGACCTCCAGGACCGGCGCGCCGGGGACGACGACCACGAACGGCACGCCGTCGCCCGGGAGCTCCCCGGTGGGCAGCACGTCGCGCAGCGGCTCGCAGGAGGCGCGGAAGCACTCCTCGGCCAGGCCGAGCATCGCCGGCAGGCCGGTGGCCACCAGGGCGTGCACCTGGCGGTCGAACTCGAGCTCGACCGCGGTGGCGGTCGGCAGCGCGGGCAGCACGGACACGGGTCTCTCCTCGTCCACGACGACGGTGTGCCGGCCCTGCGCGCCGGCCGGCGGGTCCCCCTGCGGCCGCAGAGTCTGCCGCACGACGGCCCCGCCCGTCACGGCCCCGCCCGTCAGCGGCGGACGGACGCCGTCACCGTGAACCGCCGGCCGGCGGACACGACCCGCGTCGGCCCGACCAGCCGGCGCAGCGCCGCGCGGTGCGGCAGCCGGTTGTTGTAGACGGTCCACAGCTCGCCGCCGGGGCGCAGCACGCGGGCGGCCGCCGCGAACAGCCGGTCGGCCGCGGCGGTGACCACCGAGGTGCCCAGGTGGAACGGCGGGTTGCACACCACGAGGTCGACGCTGCCGGCGGCGACGCCCGCCGCCGCGTCGTCCCGGGTCACGCGCACCCGGCCGGCCAGGCCGTTGGCGGCCACGGTCGCCGCCGCCGAGGCCACGGCGGCCGCCGACGAGTCGGAGGCGAGCACGGCGAGGCCCGGCCGGGCGGTGGCCAGCGCCGCCGCCAGCACGCCGGTGCCGCAGCCGAGGTCGAGCGCCGTCGCGGCGTCCGGCACGGCGCCCGGGAGGACGGCGAGCAGCGCGCGGGTGCCCTCGTCGACGCGCGTGCCGGCGAAGGCGGCGCCGTGCGCGCAGACGGTGAGCCCGCTGGCGTCGTCCACGCGGCAGCGGGGGAACGTCGGCCGGACGTCGCCGCGGGGCCCGCGGGCCACCAGCAGCCGGGACTTCTGCCGGGCCAGGCTTGCGGTGACGTCGGCGAAGCCCACCCGCAGGACGTCGTTCATCGCGTGGGTCATGTGCTTGACCCGGCCGCCCACGAGCAGCGTCACGTCGGGGGCGGCGTGCGCGGCGGCGAGCTCGGTCAGCTCGCGCAGCGCGTCCAGGGCCTTGGGCGCCTTGGCCAGCACGACGCGGGCGCCGGCGAGCAGGTCGCCGTCCAGCGGGAGGGACCGGTACGTGCCGGCCAGCCCCGTCCGCTCCGCGTTGGCGGCGAGCGCGAGCTCGGCCACCCGCGCGTCCTGGTGCACCCGCGGCTCGCGGACCCCGTGCAGCGCGACCGCGCCCAGGGTCAGCGCGCCGTGCGCGTCGTCGACGACGACCACCTCGCCGGGGCCGGCCGCCGCGAGCAGCGGCGCGGCCTCGTCGAGCAGCAGCCGGTCGGTCGCGTCGACCGCGACCAGCTCGGGCGCCTCGACGTCGGGCTCCCTGCGGAGCCGGTCGAAGAGGTCCGCCGCGTCAGGCATGGGAGGCGATCCCCACGTCGCGCGCTGCAGGACGGAGGGATCGCTTCCCATGCCCGGGGCCCTAGACGCCGGTCAGGCCGACCGGGCAGGAGACGCCGGTCGAGTGCACCGGGCAGTAGCCGTGGGGCACCTTGTGCAGGTACTGCTGGTGGTAGTCCTCGGCGTAGTACAGCTCCCCGAGCGGGGCGATCTCCGTGGTGATCTGCCCGTAGCCGGCCGCGGTGAGCCGCTGCTGGTAGGCGTCGCGGGTGGCGCGCGCGGCGGCCTCCTGCTCGGGCCCGTCGTAGTAGATCGCCGACCGGTACTGGGTGCCGATGTCGTTGCCCTGGCGCATGCCCTGGGTGGGGTCGTGGTCCTCCCAGAACGCCTTCAGCAGCTGCTCGTAGCTGGTCACCGCCGGGTCGAACACGACGAGGACCACCTCGGTGTGCCCGGTGCGCGCCGAGCAGACCTCCTCGTAGGTGGGGTTCTGCGTGTGCCCGCCGGAGTAGCCGGCGGCGGTGGAGTAGACGCCGGGCAGCTGCCAGAACACCTTCTCCACGCCCCAGAAGCAGCCCGCACCGAAGACGGCGGTCTGCATCCCCTCGGGGAACGGCGGCTGGATCCGGTTGCCGTTGACCGCGTGGAACTCGGGGACGGCGTAGAGGGCGTCGGGACGGCCGGGCAGCGCGTCCTCGCGCGCCACGGGCTCGGTCTTGGACCGCGAGAACAACGACATACGTCCAGCGTAGGCCGGTCGCGCCACCCCGGAGGGCGGCGGCGGCGCGGCGCGGGCAGGATCGGTGCCGGTCCCCGCCCGCGCCGTCCCCCGGAGGTCCCCCGTGCCCGTGTCCGCCCGCGAGGTGCACCTCGCCGCGATCCCGCACGGCGAGCCGACGCCGGCCGACTTCCGGCTGGTCGAGGTCGAGCACCCCGACCCGGCCGAGGGCCAGGTCGTCGTCCGCATGCTGGCGATGTCGGTCGACCCCTACATGCGCGGGCGGATGCGGCCCGAGCCGTCGTACGCGGCGCCGTGGGAGGTCGGCGAGGTCATGCGCGGCGGCGCGGTCGGCCGGGTGGTCGACTCGCGGTCGGCCGACGTGCCGGTGGGCGCGCTGGTGCTGACCGACGCCGGCTGGCGCGACGTCGCCGTCCTGCCCGCCCGCGAGGTGCGGGTGCTCGCCGAGCCCGAGGGCGTCTCCCCGACCCACCACCTCGGCGTGCTCGGCATGCCGGGGCTGACCGCGTACGCGGGCCTGTTCCGGGTGGCGGACTTCCGGCCCGGCGACGACGTCTTCGTGTCCGGCGCCGCGGGGGCCGTGGGCAGCCTCGTCGGCCAGCTCGCCCGGCTGCGCGGCGCCGGCGCGGTGGTCGGCAGCGCGGGCAGCCCCGAGAAGGTCGCCTGGCTGACCGGCGAGCTGGGCTTCACGGCCGCCTTCGACTACCACGACGGCCCGGTGGCCCGGCAGCTGCGCGCGGCCGCGCCCGAGGGCATCGACGTCTACTTCGACAACGTCGGCGGCGAGCACCTGGAGGCGGCGATGGGGTCGCTGCGCGTGCACGGCCGGGCGGCGCTGTGCGGGGCGATCTCCACCTACAACGCGACCGAGCCCCCGCCCGGCCCGCGCAACATGAGCCTGATGGTGGGCAAGCGGCTGACGCTGCGCGGCTTCCTGGTCAGCGACCACGCCGACCTGGCCGCGGAGGCCACCGAGGCGATCGCCGGCTGGCTGCGCTCGGGCGAGCTGGTCGCCCGCGAGACGGTGTACGAGGGGCTGGACGCCGCCGTCCCCGCGTTCCTGGACCTGCTGCGCGGCGCCAACACCGGGAAGATGGTCGTGCGGCTGGGCCCCGACGGTCCGTGACCTCGGCCGCCGCCCCCGCGCTCGACCACACCGCGGCCCCGGTGCCGGCCCGGGCGGTGGCCCTGTTCTGCCACGGCGGCACGGTGGAGAGCGTGCAGCCGCCGCGGGAGCGGGCGCTGTCGCTGCTGCGGATGCGCGCCATCGAGGAGTTCGTGCGGCGCAGCGTGGTCCCGCGGGGGCTGGACACCTACCTGCTGCGGTACCGGGTGGCCGGCTGGAACGGCGTGGCCGCCGACGCGTTCGCCGACACCCGGTGGGCGCTGGCGCGCATCCGCGAGGCGCACGGGGACGACGTCCCGATGGTGCTGGTCGGCCACTCGATGGGCGGGCGGGCCGTGCTGCGGGCCGGCGGGGAGCCGGGGGTCGCCGCCGTCTGCGCGCTCGCGCCGTGGACGCCGCCGGGCGAGCCGGTCGGCCACCTGCGCGGGCGCACCGCCGTCCTGCTGCACGGCCGCGGGGACCGGTGGGTGCCGGCCCGGCTGTCGGCCGACTACGCCGTGCGGGCGCGGCGGGCCGGGGCGCGGGTCGCCCGCTTCACCGTCGCCGGGGGGCACTCCATGGTGCGCCGGTCGGCGGTGTGGCACGGGCTGGCCCGCGACGTCGTCCTCGCCGGGGGCGGGTTCGCGCCGGAGCGCCCCGACGTGCGGGCGGCCCTGGAGGGCGACGGCGGCCTCGACGTCCCGCTCGACGCGCCGCGCCGCCGCCGCTGAGCGCGGTCAGCCGTGGCCGGCGTGCTCCGACAGGGACGGCGCCGGGTCGTCGGCCAGCCGCGCCCAGAGGAACTGGTCGAGCTTGGGGCCCTCGCCGTAGCGGTGCGAGCGGCGCAGCCGGCCCTCCCAGGTGAAGCCGGCCTTCTCGGCCACCCGGCCGGAGGCGGGGTTGGCGATGGCGTGGCACAGCTCGACCCGGTCGACCGGGGTGGTGGCGAAGAGCTCGCGGCACACCCGGTCGACGGCGCGCGCGGCGACCCCGCGGCCACGGGCGGCGGCCACCGTCCAGTAGCCGACCATCGCCTGGCCCTCGGCGAGGTCGACCGCGTGCAGGCCGACCGAGCCGAGCAGGGCGCCGCCCGCCGCGTCGACGACCGCCCAGCCCACCCGGTCCGGCGGGGGCGTCAGCCGGCCGGCGACCCAGGCGACGGCGTCCTCCCGGGAGGCGAGGACGGGGCCGCCCCAACGGCGCATCGTCTCGTCCTGGGCGGCGCGCCAGACGTCGTCCACGTCGCCGGTGCGCCACGGCCGCAGGCAGACGGCGCCGGCCTCGAGGACCGTGGGCTCGAGGGTCACCGGAGGAGGGACGAGGTGCACGGGGGGATCCTCCCCCGCGCCGCCGGTCAGCCGAGGGCGGGGATGGAGACGCCCACGCCGCCGCGGGTCTCCGCGCCGTAGCGGGCGATCTCGGCGGGCAGGTCGAGCCGGCCGATGCGGCTCTTGGCGGCGGTCGCCTCGGGGGTGATGAGGTCGGCCGGGACCAGCCAGGACACCTCGAACTCCAGCCCGTCGGGGTCCTGGGCGTAGAGGGCCTTGGTGGTGCCGTGGTCGGAGGCGCCCACGAGCGCGCCGGCCTGCAGCAGCGCGTCCTGGACCCGGGCCAGCTCGGCGAGGGTGTCCACCTCCCACGCCAGGTGGTAGAGCCCGACGGTGCGGCGGCCGGCCTCCGAGGCGCCGGCGCCCGCGCCGATGGCGAACAGGCCCAGGTCGTGGTCGTTGTTCGACCCCTCGGCCTGCAGGAACGCAGCGCGGCCGGGCATCTCCATGACGGTGCGGAAGCCGAGGACGTCGCGGTAGAAGGCGACGCTGCGCTCGACGTCGCGGACGTAGAGGACGGCGTGGTTGAGGCGCTGGACGGGCATGGCGGGTCTCCGTTCGGGTGGGCTGACCCCACTGTCCCCCAAAGTAGATGAGAGTTCAAGTAACTCCCCCGTCAGGGCGGCACCGCTCGGCCCGCGGGGGCCACGGGTTGGCCCGGCGGTGACACCCCCGGCGGGCAGGACAGGAGCGCCCGCCCACCCCCGCCCCTGCGAGGCCGCCGTGTACCTGTCGAAGACCGAGGCCGCCGTCCTGCCGACGACGCTGTCGCGCGCCCCGCGCCCGACCGCGTCCCCGGAGCCGGGACGGCGCCGCGTCTGGCCGCTGCTCGGGCCGGCGTTCGTCGCCGCGGTGGCCTACGTGGACCCGGGCAACTTCGCCACCAACTTCTCCGGCGGCGCGGCGTTCGGCTACACGCTGCTGTGGGTGATCGTCGTCGCCAACCTCATGGCGATGCTCGTCCAGTCGCTGACGGCCAAGCTCGGGCTGGCGACCGGCCGCGACCTGGCGACGCTGTGCCGCGAGCGCATGCCGCGCCCGGTGACCCGGGGGCTGTGGCTGCAGGCCGAGGCGGTCGCGATCGCCACCGACCTGGCCGAGATCGTCGGCGGGGCCGTCGCGCTGCAGCTGCTGTTCGGGGTGCCGCTGCCCGTCGGCGGGCTGATCACCGCGGCCGTCGCCTTCCTGCTGCTGGGCGCCCAGTCGCGCGGCCACCGGCCCTTCGAGCGGGTGATCACCGGGCTGCTGCTGGTGATCGGCGGTGGGTTCCTCTACACGCTGGCCGGCTCCGGGGTCGACCTCGGCGGGGTGGCCGGCGGGATGGTGCCGAGCTTCGAGGGGCCCGACAGCCTCGTGCTGGCCACCGGCATCCTCGGCGCGACCGTCATGCCGCACGTGATCTACGTGCACTCCGCGCTGACCCCCGGCCGCTACGGCGACGTCGTCACCGCCGGGCGCACCGCGGCCGGCCGGCGCCGGCTGTTGCGGGCCCAGCGCCTGGACGTGCTGCTGGCCATGGGCCTGGCCGGGCTGGTCAACGCCGCGATGCTGGTGATCGCCGCCCAGCTGTTCACCGGCGGCGGGCAGGTGGACTCGCTGGAAGCGGTGCACGCCGGGCTCGGCGACCGGCTCGGCGCCGGCGCCTCGATCGCCTTCGCCCTGGCCCTGCTGGCCTCCGGGTTCGCCTCGTCCTCGGTCGGCACGCACGCCGGGCAGGTCGTCATGGCCGGGTTCCTGCGGCGGCACGTCCCGGTGCTCGCCCGCCGGCTGGTCACCCTGGCGCCCGCGCTGGCGGTGCTGCTCCTGGGCGGCGACCCCACCACCGCGCTGGTCTGGTCGCAGGTGGTGCTGAGCTTCGGCATCCCGTTCGCGCTGGTCCCGCTGCTGTGGCTGACCAGCCGCCGCGACCTCATGGGCGGGTGGGTGAACCGGCCCGTCACGACCGTCGTGGGCGGCGTCGTGGCCGCGCTGGTCATCGGGCTGAACGCGCACCTGCTGATCGGCGTCGTCACCGGCTGACCCCGGGCCCCCGCACCCGCGTCCCGCCCCGTCCGCCCCGCCCCGTCCGCCCGACCGGTTCCCGCCGCGATGCGCATGACGGTCGCTACGACCGCGGGGATGACCGCCGCCATGCGCATCCGGGCGCGAAGAGGTGGTCCAACGGGGCGGGGGGGTGTTGGCGGAGAAACAGAGGGGCGGGGCGGAGAGGTCGTTGGCGGTGGGGGCCGACGGAAGGCAGGGGCCGGATCAGGAGAGGCCGGCGTCCGCGCGGGGCGTGATCACCGCGATGCGCATGACGGTTGCTACGAGCGCAGGGATGACCGCCGCCATGCGCATCCGGGCGCGAACGGCGGCGCGATCAGGGACCTCGGGAGCGGGGGCGGCGGGGACGGCGGGGCGGGGGCGGCGGGAGCGGGGGCTCGGGAGCCGGGCGCTCAGGGGGTGGCGGGCCACCAGCGGGTGAAGTGGTGCACCGGACCGTGCCCGGAGCCGATGCCCAGCGACTCCCCCGCCGCCAGCGCCTCCTGCAGGTAGTCGCGCGCCTGCTCGACCACCGGCTCCCACGCCCCCGGCCCGCCGACGCCCCGTGCCACCAGCGCCGCGATCGCCGAGGACAGCGTGCAGCCGGTGCCGTGCGTGGAGGTGGTCGCCACCCGCGGCCGCCGGGTGACGACGACGCCGTCCGCCGACACCAGGACGTCGACGCTCTCCGCCCCACCCAGGTGCCCGCCCTTGAGCAGCACCGCCCCCGGGCCGAGCCCCAGCAGCGCGTGCGCCTGCCCGACCATCTCCTCGACCGTCCGGGCGGGCGGGCCGTCCAGCAGCGCGGCGGCCTCCGGCACGTTCGGGGTGACCAGGTCGGTCAGCGGCAGCAGCTCGGCGCGGATGGCGTCGACGGCGTCCGGCCCGACCAGCCGGTCCCCGCTGGTGGCCACCATCACCGGGTCGCACACCACCGGCCCCGGGCGCCGCTCGGCCAGCACCGCGACCACCTCGTGCACGACGTCCGCCGTCCCCAGCATGCCCAGCTTCGTGGCACCCACCGGGACGTCGTCGAGCAGCGTGCGCAGCTGCTCGCCCACGAACGCCGCCGGGACGGCGTGCACCCCGGTGACACCGCGGGTGTTCTGCGCGGTCAGCGCGGTCAGCACGGCGGTCCCGTAGGCGCCGAGCGCGCTGAAGGTCTTGAGGTCGGCCTGGATGCCGGCGCCGCCGCTGGGGTCGCTGCCGGCCACGGTCAGCGCGACGGCGGTCACGCGACGCCCTCCCGCAGCCCGCGCAGCTCCCGGGCCGCCGCGGCCGGGTCCGCCGCCGCGCAGATCGCCGACACGACGCAGACGCCGTCCACCCCGGTCACCGTCGCCGCGTTGCCGGCCGAGATCCCGCCGATCGCCACCGACGCCAGCCCCGCCGCGCGCGCCTGCGCCGCGAGCGCGGCCACCCGGTCGGGACCGAGCCCCGCACCGGCGTCCGGCTTGGTCGGCGTCGCCCAGACCGGCCCGATGCCGACGACGTCGACCGTGCCCGCCGGCAGCGCCACCGCGCCCGCCATCTCCTCCGGCGAGCCCGCGGACAGCCCCAGCAGCCGGTCCGGCCCGATCAGCGCGCGCACCTGCGCGACGGGCAGGTCGTCCTGGCCGACGTGCACGCCGTCCGCGCCGGCCAGCAGGGCGACGTCCACGGCGTCGTCCACGAACAGCGCGACCCCCGGCGGCAGCACCGCGCGCACCGCCAGCGTCAGCTCGTACAGCTCGCGGCGGGAGGCGTGCTTGTCCCGCACCTGGACGGCGGTCACCCCGCCGGCCACCGCCGCCCGCACCACCTCCGCGACGCCGCGCGGCCGCGCCAGCGCCGTGTCGGTGACCAGGTAGAGCGTCGGGTCGAACGCCGGCCTCACGACGCCGCCCTCACGACGCGTCCCGGACGTCCGCCCGCTCGAGGTCCGCCGGGGCGACGGCGTCGAGCGCGTCGATCCACGCGGCCGCGAACGTGCCCGGCCCGCCGCACACCGCGGCCGCGGCCTCCGCGGCCAGCGCGACGTGGGCGTGCGCGGCGACGGCCCCGGTCAGCCGGTCCCCCGCGGCGGCCACGTAGGCGGCGGTGAGCGCCCCGAGCGCGCACCCGGCGCCCGTCGTCCGGGTCAGCAGCGGGTGCCCGCCGCCGACCCGCACCACCCGGGAGCCGTCGGTCACCACGTCCACCGGCCCGCTCACGGCGACCACCCCGCCGGTGCGGACGGCGAGGGCGACGGCGGCCTCCAGCGCGTCGTCGGCGGTCGCCGTGGAGTCGACGCCGCGGCCGCCCGACCCCGTACCGGCCAGGGCCATGACCTCCGAGGCGTTGCCGCGCACGACCGCGGGCCCGCTGCCGGCCAGCTCCAGCGCCAGGTCGGTGCGGAACCGCAGGCCGCCCACCGCCACCGGGTCCAGCACCCACGGCGTGCCGGCCCCGTCGGCCGACCGGACGGCGACCCGCATCGCCTCCGCCTGCTGGGCGTGCACCGTGCCGACGTTGACCAGCAGCGCCGAGGCGATCGCGGCGAAGTCCCCGGCCTCCTCGGGCGCGACCACCATCGCGGGCGCGGCGCCGACGGCGAGGAGCGCGTTCGCGGTCAGCGTCTGCACGACCGTGTTGGTCAGGCAGTGCACGAGCGGCGCGCCCTCGGTGAGCGCGGTGCGGGCGGCGGCGAGCGCGGCGGCGTCCACGTGACATCCCTTCGCCAGCATGACCTGGGCAGGTTCGACGGGTGTCATCTCAGCCCGGCGGCGGGCACCCCGTGTCGGACGCGAACCTAGCAAGACCTCAGGCGGGCGCCGACCCGCCGGCGAGGGCCGCGTCGAAGAAGGCCAGCTCCAGCGCCATCGCCCGCCGGTAGGTGCGGGCGACGACCGGGCTGTCGGCCGCGTACCGGTCCAGCAGCTCCTCCAGCGTCGCCGCGAGCTGCTGGAACCCGGGGTCGGCGTAGGTGGCCACCCACTCGCTCCGCTCCCCGGGGGTGGCCTCGGCCAGCGACCGGCCGAGGAAGGCGTAGAGCCGCATGCACGGCGTCATCGCCGCGCAGGTCTCCCCGAGGCCGAGGGTCGCCGCGGTGGCCAGCAGGAACTCGGTGTAGGCCGACGTCGCCGGCCCCGGGACGACGCCCGCCAGGTCGATGCCCTCCCGGGCGGCGACGGCGTCGTGCAGCCGCAGCTCCTCGCGCACCCCGGCCAGCAGCGTGGCGAACGCGTCCAGCCCGGCGCGGTCGGGGCTGCGCACGACCGCCATCGCGTAGCCGCGGGCGAACGCCTGCAGGAAGAACGCGTCCTGCGCGAGGTAGCCGGTGTAGCTCTCCCGCGGCAGCGACCCGTCGGCGAGGCCGCGGACGAACGGGTGGTCCAGCGCGGTGGCGGCCAGGTCGGCCGAGTCCGCCCACAGGCGGCGGGCCAGGCTCACGCGGAGTCCCCCGCCGTGTCCAGCGCCCCGCCCCCGCGCGCCGGGTCCAGCGCCCCGCCCCCGCGCGCCGGGTCCAGCGCCATGTCCCAGAAGGCCACCTCAGCAGCCAGCACCTCCGCCACGACCTCCTCATGCCGGCCGCCCAGGGCGTCCACGGCGGCCGCGAGACCGCCCACGTAGTCCGCGAAACCGGGCGCGGTCCAGTGCGCCACGCACTCGGCGTACTCCGGCGCGCCGGGCGCGGCGACCGCCCACGCGTCCAGGTAGGTGCGCTCCACGGCCCACAGCCCGGCCAGCGCCGCCGGGACCCCGGCCGCGTCCAGCCGCGCGAGCAGCTCCGCGTAGGCCGCCGTCGCGGGCAGCCGGGGCCCGCCGAGGTCCAGCCCGCGACGGACCGCCAGCTCCTCGAACCAGTCCAGCTCCGCCACCAGCGACGCGGCCCCCGCCGCCAGCACCGCCTGCGCCGGGCGCGGGGACCGGGCGAGCAGCCGGGCCTGGAAGCGCAGCAGGTCACCCACGAAGTGGTGGTCCTGCACGAGCCAGGTGTCGAAGGCGCCGGCGGGCAGGGCCCCGTCGCGCACCCCGAGCAGGAAGGGGTGGGCGGTGGCGCGCTCCCACGCGCCCGGCAGGTCGCGCAGCAGGTCGGAGACGGGCACGGCGCGACAGTACCGACGGGCTAGAGTCCTCCCCGCACTGTGCGGGAGCTCGGGCGAACCGGGCTGAGAGGGCGGCTCCTCCACGCGAGAACTGCGCCGCCGACCGCTGGAACCTGTCCGGGTAATGCCGGCGTAGGGAGCTGGTCATGAGCACGTCCGATGCTGTCCGCACGTCCCCGACCGGGGACGCCCCCCTCACCCTCGCCGAGCGGCCGGAGCCGTCGCTGGGGCTGCGGGACTCGCTGGGACTGTGGGGGAACCTCGGGGTCAGCCTGCTGCTGCCCGTCGCCGCCGTCCTCGTCGTCCTCCCCGGGCGGCCGCTGGCCGAGACGCTGGGCGCCGTCGTCGTCGGCGCGGCCGTCGGCGCCCTGCTGCTGGGCGTCGGCGCCGCGGCCGGGGCGCGCGAGCGCGTGCCCGCCATGGTGCTGATGCGCGGCCTGCTCGGTCACCGCACGTCGTGGCTGCCGACGGCGTTCAACCTCGTCCAGTGCATCGGCTGGGCGACGTTCGAGGTCGTCGTCATCGCCGAGGCGGCGTCGCGGGCCCTGGACGCGCCGCGCTGGCCGTTCGCGGTGGGTGCCGGCGTGCTGGCCACCCTCATGGCCCTGCGCCCGCTCGGCGTGGTCCGGGTGCTGGCCCGCTACGCCATCTGGGCGGCCGTCGCGGCGATCGCCTACCTGTTCGTCGAGGCGCTCGCCGAGGGGCTGCCCCGGCTCACCGACGGGTCGGCGACCTCGTTCTGGAGCGCGACCGACGTCGTGATCGCCCTGCCGGTCAGCTTCTTCCCGCTCGCCGCCGACTACACCCGGCACGTGCGCAGCGGCCGGGCGGCGTTCACCGGGGCGAGCGTCGGCTACGGCCTGGCGACCGTCGTGATGTTCACCCTCGGCGTGCTGGCGCTGGCCGCCTACGGCGCCTCGGGGCGCGACGTCGTCGACGCGCTGCTGGCCGCGCCGCTGGGGACGGTCGCGGTGCTGCTGCTGGTCGCCGTCGAGCTGGACGAGGCCTTCGCCAACCTGTACTCGACGGCGGTCTCGGCGCAGAACGTCGCCCCCCGGGCGGACCGGCGGGTGCTCGCCGTCGTCGTCGGCGTGGTGGCGACCCTGCTGGCGCTGACCTTCGACATCCGCGCCTACGAGCCGTTCCTGTTCCTCATCGGGGCGGTGTTCGTGCCGCTCGCCGGCATCTTCGCCGTCTGCTACCTGCTGACCCCGCGCGGCCAGTGGGACACCTCCGACACCGCGCGCGCGAAGCCGTGGCTCCTGCTGCCGTGGGCGGCGGGCTTCGTCGCCTACCAGCTGACCCGGCCCACGTTCATGGACGGCCCCGGGTCGGGCTGGACGGCCTGGTGGACCGCCCGCCAGGCCGACCTGGGCATCGACCCGGGCAACGGCTGGTCGGCGTCCCTGGTGAGCCTGGCGGTCGCCACCGTGCCGACCGCCCTGATGTGCCTGCCCGCCGTGCTGCGCCGGAGGCGGGCGGCCCGGTGACCGCCGACGTGGTGGTCGCCGGGGGCGGGCTGATCGGCCTGTCGGTCGCCTGGCGGGCGGCGCAGCGCGGCCTGTCGGTGACGGTGGTGGACGACGCCCCCGGCGCCGGCGCCTCGCGCGCCGCGGCCGGCATGCTCGCGCCGGTCGCCGAGGCCGGCTACGGCGAGGAGCCCCTGCTGCGGCTGTGCCAGGCCTCGCTGGCGCGCTGGCCCGCGTTCCTGGACGAGCTCGCCGCGGCCACCGGCACCCGGGTCCCGCTGCGGACGGCGGGCACCCTGCTCGTCGGCTTCGACGACGACGACGCCCGCGTCCTGGCCCGGTTGCACGAGTTCCACGTGGAACTCGGCCTCGCGGCGACCCGGCTGCCCGGGCGGGAGGCGCGGCGGCAGGAGCCGTCGCTGACCCCGCGGGTGCGCACCGGGCTGCGGGTGGCCGGGGACCTGTCGGTGGACCCGCGGCAGCTGCACCCGGTGCTGCTGGCCGCCGCCGAGGGCGCCGGCGTCCGGCTGGTGCCCGACCGGGTGGCCGCGCTGCGCACCGGCGGCGGCCGGGTCACCGGGGTCGCGCTCGCCGGCGGCGGCCACCTGGACGCCGGCACGGTCGTGCTGGCCCTCGGCGCCCGCGGCGGCTCCCTGCCCGGCGCGCCCGACGTCCCGGTGCGGCCGGTCAAGGGGCAGGTCCTGCGCCTGCACGGTGCCGCCGGCCTGCTCGCCGGCACCGTGCGGGCCCTGGTCCGCGGCCGCGCGGTGTACCTGGTGCCGCAGGGCGGGGACGGCCTCGTGGTCGGCGCCACGGTGGAGGAGCGCGGCTTCGACGCGACGGTCACCGCCGGCGGGGTGCACGACCTGCTGCACGACGCCATCGAGGTGGTCCCGGGCGTGACCGAGCTGGAGCTGGTCGAGACGCTGGCCCGCTGGCGGCCCGGCACCCCGGACAACGCCCCGCTGCTCGGCCCGGCCGGGCCGCCCGGGCTGGTGCTCGCCACCGGCCACCACCGCAACGGCGTGCTGCTCACCCCGCTGACCGGCGAGCTGGTCGCCGAGCTGCTGGCGACCGGGGAGACGCCGCCGCTCGCCGCTCCCTTCGGCGCCGGGAGGTTCGAGCGGGAGGGGGTGGGTCCGTGCGGGTGACGGTGAACGGGGCCGCGACCGTCGTCCCGGCCGGCACGACGGTGGCGGCCCTGGTCGCCGAGCGCGCCGGCGCGCACGACCGGGTGGCGGTGGCGCGCAACGGCGACGTCGTCCCCCGCAGCGCCTGGGCGGGCACCCCGCTCGAGGAGGGCGACGCGCTCGAGGTGCTCGCCCCGACGGCAGGAGGCTGACGATGGAGACCGACCCGCTGGAGCTGGCCGGGGAGGCGTTCGGCTCGCGGCTGGTGCTGGGCACCGGCGGGATCACCAGCATGGAGACGCTGGAGCGCACCGTGCGCGCCTCCGGCACCGAGGTGGTCACGGTCGCGCTGCGGCGCGTCGAGGCGTCGGCGGACGCCGCGATGATGCGCGTGCTGGACCGCTGCGGGGTGCGCCTACTGCCCAACACCGCCGGCTGCCGGACCGCGCGGGAGGCGGTGCTCACCGCCCGGCTCGGCCGCGAGGCGTTCGGCACCGACTGGGTGAAGCTCGAGGTGATCGGGGACGAGCACACGCTGCTGCCCGACGCCGTCGAGCTGCTGGACGCCGCCGAGCAGCTGGTCGACGACGGCTTCCGCGTCTTCGCCTACACGACGGCCGACCCCGTCCTCGGCCGCCGGCTGGCCGACGCCGGGTGCGCCGCCGTCATGCCGCTCGGGTCGCCGATCGGCAGCGGCCTGGGCATCCGAGACCCGCACTCGCTGGCGCTGCTGCGGGAGGCGGTCGACGTGCCCGTCGTCCTCGACGCCGGCATCGGCACCGCCTCCGACGCCGCCCTGGCCATGGAGCTGGGCTGCGACGCGGTGCTGCTGGCCTCCGCCGTCACCCGCGCCCGCGACCCCGAGCGGATGGCGCTGGCCATGCGGCACGCGGTGACCGCCGGCCGCGCGGCGCTGCTGGCCGGGCGGATCCCCCGGCGGTGGCACGCGCAGGCCTCCACCGCGCCGGAGGGCCGGCCCGAGCTGTGAGCCCGGCCGGGGGCGGGCCGCTGCCGGACCTGCTGGTGCTCACCGACCGCACGCAGGCGTCCGCGCCGCTGCCGGAGGTCGTGGCCGCGGCGGTCGCCGCCGGGGCGCGCGGCGTCGTGCTGCGGGACAAGGACCTGCCGCTGCCCGCGCGGGCCGCCCTGTACGAGGAGCTCGCGGCGCTGGTCGAACCGGCCGGGGGCCTGCTGGTGTGGGCGGGCGCCGCGGGTGCGGCCGGCCGACCGGCCGTGCACCTGGCGGCCGCCGACCCGCTGCCCGAGCCGCGGCCGCCGCTGCTGGGCCGCTCCTGCCACGACGCCGCGGAGGTCGCCCGCGCCGCGGCGGAGGGCTGCGACTGGGTGTTCGTGTCGCCGGTGCACGCCACGGCGTCCAAACCCGGGTACGGCCCGGCGCTGGGGCCGGGCGGGCTCGCCCGGCTGTCGGCGGGCGCTCCGCCGGTGTACGCCCTGGGCGGGGTCGCCCCCGCGGACGTCGCGGGGTGCGTGGCCGCCGGCGCCGCGGGCGTGGCCGTCATGGGGCCGGTGATGCGGGACCCGGCAGCCGTCGCGGCGTACCTGCGGGCCCTGGCGGCAGCCCGGCGGTGATGCCGGTCACCCCGACGTTTATCGCTCATCGGAGCCGCGCATACGCAGGTGTTCGGTCAGGAAGCAGCCGGCGCGAGGATGCGAGGTAACACGGGCGTGACACGGGAGCCGGCGGAGCCCATCTGGCCCTCGGCGACCCCGCCGCGCGCCGCCGGCGGCCACGTGTGGGAGCTCTCCGACGTCGCCCAGCTGCCCTCCGTCCGCGCGGAGGTCCGGGCCCTGCTGCGCGGGGCCACCGCGGAGCTGCGCGACCAGTTGGTGCTGGCCCTCGACGAGATGGCGTCCAACGCGCTGCGGCACGGCGGGGGCGAGGTGCGGGCGGCGATGCGCCGGGCGGACTCCGCCTGGCTGCTCGAGGTCTCCGACAGCGCGCCGGAGCAGCCGCCGCTGCCCGCCGTCGACCGCGACCCCAGCGAGGGCGGGCTGGGGCTGTACCTCATCGCCGAGCTGTCCAGCGCCCACGGCTGGTACGTCGCCGGCGGCGCCAAGCACGTGTGGGCGGTCCTCCCCTCCTGAGGAGGACCCCCCTGCCCCCACCACTCGCAGGCTCGCGGCGGGCCCCTGCAGGGGAGCCGCCGGAGAACGTCCCGACGTGCGCGGCGGTCCCTACGCGCCGGGGACCGGGGGGACGTGCGGGGCGCCGGCCTCCGGCGGGCGCGGGCGGTCCTCCGGGTGCAGCCGGACGGCGACCAGCGCCACGTCGTCGGCGACACCGTGCGGGCGCAGCCGGGCGAGCAGCCCGTCGCAGAGCTCGGCCAGCGGGCGGTCCGCGAGGTCGACCAGCGCCTCGCGCAGCGCCGCGATGCCGTCGTCGAGCACCTGGTCGCGGGCCTCGACGAGCCCGTCGGTGTAGAGGAGCACGGTCGCCGGCCGGGCCACCTCCACCGCCCGCTCGGTGCGCCGCGCGGCCGGGTCCACGCCGAGCATGAGCTCGGCCCGCGGCGCCGCCAGCTCCTCGACCGTCCCGTCGGCGCGGACCAGCAGCGGCGGCGGGTGGCCGGCGTTGGACCAGCGCAGCGTCGTCGTCCCCGCGGCGCGCTGCTCGGGCGTCTGCTCGATGCGGGCCACGATGGCGGTGGCCATCGTGTCCATCTCCAGCCCGTGGACGGCGACGTCGAGGTCGGCGAGCACGGTGGCCGGGGTGGCGCCCTCGCGGAAGGCGATGCCGCGGACCAGGCCACGCAGCTGCCCCATGGCCGCGGCGGCGGCGATGTCGTGGCCGACGACGTCCCCGATGACCAGCACCGTCGCCCCGCCCGGCTGCAGGAACGCGTCGTACCAGTCACCGCCGACCTGCGCGGCCTCCACGGCCGGGTGGTACCGCACGACCACCTCGGCGTGGTCGGGGCGCGGCGGTGCGGTGAGCATGCTGCGCTGCAGCTCCTCGGCGAGCCGGCGCTGCTGGGCGTGCAGCCGGGCGTTGTCCAGCGCGAGCGCGACGCGCTCGGCGACCTCGCGGGCGGCCGCGACGTCGTCGGCGTCGGCCACGCGCCCCCCGGCGCCGCGGTACATGCTCAGCGCGCCCAGGGTGCGGCCGTGCGCGGTCAGCGGCAGGGTCAGCGCGGTCCGCGGCGCCAGCCGGTCGAAGGCGTCGCGCACCTCGCCCGCGGGCAGCGTCGGCCGGATCAGGCCGGCGACGTCGTCGACGGTGAGCGCCTCCCCCGAGCCCAGCGCCCGCAGCACCGGGGCGTCGTCGGCGATGGAGGCCAGCCGCAGCTCGGCGTACCGGGCCGTCACCGCCCGCAGCTGCGGGTCGGCGTGCCAGCTCGCCACGTCCTCCATCCGGCCGTCCTCGTCGATGAGCGTGGCGATCGCCCAGTCGGCGAACGTCGGGACGACGGCCCGGGTGACGCGCGCCAGCGCCGCCCGCTCGTCCTGGCCGCGGCCGAGCTCCTCGACCATCGCCACGCTGATCTCGGCGATCGCCCGGAGCCGGCCGGCCGCCTCGCGGGCCTGCGTCGCGGCCCGGCGGCGTGCGGTGACGTCGAGGAAGTAGACCGACAGGCCGTCCGGCGTCGGCCAGGCGCGGACCTCGTACCAGGCGTCCAGCGGCGCCGGGTAGTAGGCCTCGAACACCCGTTCCCGGCCGGTGGCGACGGCGCCGCGGTAGTGGGTCTCGAAGTCGCTGCCGACGGCGTGCGGGAACAGCTCCCAGACGTCGCCGCCGACCAGCTCGTCGCGCGGCCGGTCCAGCACCTGCTCGGCGCGGCGGTTGACGTAGGAGAAGCGCCAGTCCCGGTCGAGGGAGAAGAAGGCCTCGTTCATGGCCTCCAGCACCCGGGCGACGTGCAGGTCGGAGGCGCGGGCGCTGGTCGTGTCGTAGGCGGCGCCCAGGAGGCGGACGGCGGCGCCGGCCTCGCTGCACAGGGCCCGGCCGCGGCCGCGCACCCAGCGGGTCTCGCCCGAGGGCAGCAGCACGCGGAACTCCGCGTCGTAAGCGCCGCAGCTGTCGATGGCGTTCTGCAGCGCCGCCGTGGTGGCCTCGACGTCGTCGGGGTGCAGCCGCTCGGTGAAGGCCTCGATCCGCTCGCCCCACTCCTCGCGGGTGGCGCCGAAGAGCTCGAGCAGGCGGTCGTCCCAGTCGAGGCGGCCGGTGACGAGGTCCCAGTCGAAGCTGCCGATGCCGGCGGCCTCGACGGCCAGTTCCAGGCGCAGCCGCTGGGCGGCGTCCGCGCTGCCCGGCGGGTCGTCCTCCGGGGCGGGACGGGAGGGGAGCGACCTCACCGCGACGCGCTCTGCCCGTTCATCCCTCCTTTTCTCCCACAGCCGGCGGCACCCGGCCACCCCGCTGTGGGAGAGCCCACGCCGGGGGCCGGACGCCGGACGGCGGGCGCCACCCGGGAGCCCGGCCGGCGGAGGCGCCGATCGGGGTCCCGGGCGGTCGCCCGCCGGGGGGTGTGGTGCGGGCGGTGGTCCGCCCGCGGCCGGGGGCCGTCCGCCGTCCGGGTGCCGGCCCGCCGGACCGGGGGTGGCGCCGACCGGTCAGCGGCGACTCCTCGGTCGGGGCACGCGGCGCGCTCGTCGGCCAGGTCGGCAGCCGGTCAGAGACCCGTTCACGGGTACCGGCCGGACCTGTCGTCCACCCGGAGACGGTCCCCGTCCGCCTCGCCGTCGCGCCGCGGTGGGTCCGCGCCTCCCTGGAGGGTCCGCGCGCCGCTGCTCGGGGCAGGGCCGGCGGGGGGTCGAGGCGGGGACGTCGTGCGGTGCGGTCGGGGGGCGGTGCGGGGGGTGCACCGTCGGGGGTGGGCCGGGGGCGCCTGGCGTGCGGCCAGGGGAGGAGTCGGCGACGCGGGTCGGCGTCACGGTCGCTGGCTGCGACCGGTGCCGGCGGGTGCGGTGCCGAGGACGGTGGCCGGGGTCGGCCGGGTCCTGCTGCCGGGACGGGTCAGGGGGGAGAGCCCCGGACCCGGCAGGTGCTCGGGTCGCCGCGGGTCCGTGCGCGACCCGGGCTGCGGGCTCCGGGGGTGTCCCGGTCCGGCCAGCCGGACGGCGCCGGCAGTGCGGGGCAGGGCTCCGGTCGGGTGGCGGGCCACCCGGGAGGCTCCGATGCCCGAGGCTGCGACGCCCGGGGAGGCCGGGCGGGGGCCCGGAGGAGGACACCGGCCGCCCGGGGGCGGGGGGCCGGGAGCAGCGCCGCGGCGGGGGAAGACGCCGCGGGCCGGATCGTGGGGATGCTCGGCAGCTCGGTGAGCACCACGGCCGCACCCGCGGCCGCCGGGCGGGGCAGCGGCGGCAGCCGGAGGCTGTGCACGCGGGGCTGCGGGGGGACGTTCCAGGCCAGGTACGCGCCCGTGGGGCCGGCGCCCCAGCGGGCCAGCCGGTGGACACCGCGGCGCAGCCGGTCGCCGACGCCCCGGCGGGGGACGGCGGGGGCAGCGGGCGGGACGGTGGGCGGGGTGGTGGCGGGCCGGTTCCAGGCGAGGTGCGCGCCGTCCGGGCCGGCACCCCACAGCGCCAGCCGGCGGACCAGGCCGGGGCGGCGGGCCGGCGGTGGCGGGGCCAGCGGCGGCGACCCCGCCGGGCGCCACATCACGGGCGCGGGGACGGCGGCGCGGGCCGGGGCGGAGGACGCGGCGGGCGCGGCGGGGCGCGGGCGGGGCTGCGGCACCGGGCGGGCGGCGGGCAGGCCCCGCCGCCCGGCCGGCACGTGCAGGGCGGCACGCCGGGGCCGGGGCCGGCCCGCCGGCGGGAGCGCCTCGGCGCGCTCCAGCACCGCCAGGAGCCCGCCCAGCGTGCCCTCGCCGGGGGACGGCGACGAGGACCCGGGGGTCCGTGCGTTCGCCATGGCGTCCTCCTGAAGAGTGGCCGCGACCAGGGGGGAAGGTGTCGCGGACAAGGAGAAAGGTAGGGAGCCCGACCCCTCCGGACGGCCCGCCGGGACACCTCCGCCGGCGCGCGTGACCGAACCGTTGCGGGCGGTGTCCGTGCAGGTCGGTGACCCGTTCCCCGCTCCGGGGGCTTGTCGACAAGCGGTGCCCCGCCGAGCGTGCGGGGCGGTGACCGGCGGTCCGGTCGTCCCGCGACGCGCCGCGCCGCGCCCGCGTGTCGCCCGGCCGGGGGACGCCGCGGCGCGCGCTCCCGCTCCGGGTTGCCGCCCCGCCGGGACGTTCCGAGACTCGTCCGGTGACGCAGCCCGACGAGACGGCACCCGCCCCCGCGACCGACGAGCCCGACACCCGCCTGCGGCGGTCGGTCAGCGGGCGGCTGCTGTACCTGTTCATCCTCGGCGACGTGCTCGGCGCGGGCGTGTACGCGCTCGTCGGCGCGGTGGCCGGCGAGGTGGGCGGGGCGATCTGGGTGCCGCTGCTGCTGGCGCTGCTGCTGTCCCTGCTGACGGCGGCGTCCTACGCGGAGCTGGTGACCAAGTACCCGCGGGCCGGCGGGTCGGCGGTGTTCGCGGAGCGGGCGTTCCGGCGCCCGGAGATCGCGTTCCTGGTCGGGTTCTGCATGCTCGCCGCCGGCGTGACCAGCGCCGCCGGCCTCGCGCTCGCCTTCGCCGGCGACTACCTGGGCGTGTTCCTCGACGTCCCCGCGGTGCCCGCGGCGCTGGTCTTCCTCGTGCTGGTCGCCGCGCTCAACGCCCGCGGCATCCAGGAGTCGCTGCGCGCGAACATGGTGATGACGCTGGTCGAGTCCTCGGGCCTGGTGCTGGTCGTCGTCCTCGGCGCCCTGGTGCTGGGCCGCGGGGACGGCGACCCGGGCCGGGCGCTGGAGTTCCCCGAGGGGACGTCGGTGGCGTCGGCGGTGCTGGCCGCGGCCGTGCTGGCCTACTACTCGTTCGTCGGCTTCGAGACCTCGGCGAACGTGGCCGAGGAGGTCCGCGACGTGCGCCGGGTCTACCCGCGGGCGCTGTTCGGCGCGCTGCTGACCGCGGGGGCGCTGTACGTGCTGGTGGGCCTGGCCGCGGCGGTCGTCGTCGACCCGGAGACCCTGGCCGGGTCCTCCGGGCCGCTGCTGGAGGTCGTGCGCGCCGCCGACGTCGGCGTCCCCGACCGGCTGTTCAGCGTCATCGCGCTGGTCGCGGTGGCCAACGGCGCGCTGCTCACGATGATCATGGCGAGCCGGATGGCGTTCGGGCTGGCCGAGCAGCGGCTGCTGCCCGCGGTGGTGGGCCGGGTGCTGCCGGGGCGCCGCACGCCGTGGGTCGCGATCGTCGTCACCACGGCGGTCGCCATGCTGCTGACGGCGACCGGGGACGTCGCCGCGCTGGCCAACACCGTCGTCCTCCTGCTGCTGTTCGTCTTCATCAGCACGAACGCCGCGGTGCTCGTGCTCCGCCGCGACCGGGTGGCCGCCGACCACTTCCGCACGCCGCTGGTGGTGCCGGTGCTGGCCATCGCCTCCTGCGTGCTGCTGCTCACCCGGCAGGCGGCCGAGACCTGGCTGCGGGCGGCGCTGCTGCTGGCCGTGGGGGTGGTGCTGTACCTGCTGAGCCGGCTGGCCACCCGCCGGGAGGCCCGCGCGGGCCGGTGACCAGGATGGACGGCGTGGAGCAGCCGACCCCCCTGGTGATCGACACGGACCCGGGCATCGACGACGCGGTCGCGATCCTGCTGGCGCTGGCCAGCCCGGAGGTGGACCTGCGCCTGGTCACCACCGTGCACGGCAACGTGGACCTGGCGCAGACGACGGAGAACGCGCTGCGGGTGCTGCACCTGGCCGGCCGCGCCGACGTGCCGGTCGCCGCCGGGGCGCGCGGGCCCCTCGTGCACCCGATGGCCCAGCGCGCCGGCCACGTGCACGGCGCCGCGGGCCTCGGCGGGGTGGAGCTGCCGCCGTCCCCCGCCGAGCCGGACCCCCGCCCGGCCGTCGTGGCCCTGGCCGACCTGCTGGCGGCGTCCGAGCAGCCGGTCACCGTGTGCGCGATCGGCCCGCTGACCAACATCGCGCTGCTGCTGGCCACCTACCCGGACGCCGCGGAGCGGATCGGCCGGCTGGTCGTGATGGGCGGCTCGGCCGGGGCCGGCGGCAACGTGACCGCGGCCGCGGAGTTCAACGCCTGGGCCGACCCCGAGGCCGCGCAGGCGGTGTTCTCCTCCACCGTGCCGACGGTCATGGTCGGGCTGGACGTGACGCTGCCGACCGTGCTCGGGCAGGCCGGCGTCGACCGGTTCGCCGCCGCCGGTCCGCTCGGGGAGACGACGGCGGCGGTCCTGCGGCAGTACATGGACGCCGCCCGCCGCAGCTACGGGGTGGACGGCGTCGTGGTGCACGACGCGCTGGCGGTGACCGAGGCCGTCGCGCCCGGCACGCTGGCGGTGGTGCCGCGCGACGTCGTCGTCGACACGGGCCTGGGCGCGACCCGCGGGATGACGCTGGTCGACCGGCGGGAGGTCTCCGGCTCGCCGACGGCGGTGCAGGTCGCCGAGGGCGTCGACAGCGCGGCGGCCGTGGAGTTCCTCGTGACCCGGCTGGCGGGGCTGGCCGCGGGGCGCTAGCCGGCCCGCTGGGTGGAGGCGACCACCCCGGCGGCGACGTCGCGCAGCTTGCGGTTGGCCCGCTGGGACGCCTCGCGCAGGATCTCGAACGCCTGCTCGGCGTCGACGGCCTGCTGCGCCATCAGCACGCCCTTGGCCTGCTCGATGACCGCCCGCGACTCCATGGCGATGCGCATGTTCCGGGCCTGCTCGCCGAGCCGGTGGTGGGCCTCGGCGTTGGCCACGGCGACCGCGATCGCCTCCGCGACGTCCGTGCCGGCGGCCAGCGACCCCGGGGTGGCGAAGGCGGCCGGCCGGGTCGAGTAGACGTTCAGGGCGCCGATCACCCCGCCCTGGTAGGGCAGCGGCAGCGAGAGCGAGGACCGCACCCCGAGCTCGACGACCCGCGCCATGTACCCCGGCCAGCGCTGCTCGGTGCGGGTGTCGTCGATCCGCAGCGGCACGCCGCCCCGGCCGGCGTCCAGGCAGGGTCCGGAGCCGTCGGCGTACTGGAGCTCGTCGGCCTCCAGCGCGAGCCGGGCGGAGAAGGCGGCGGTGTGGCCCCTGTCGCCGCGCACCAGCGTGATGGAGACGGCCTCCGCGCCGGGGATGCCGGCCGCCGCGACGGACGTGATCTCGCCGAGGACGTCGGCCAGGTCGCGGTCGGCGAGGGCGACGCGACTCAGCGACCGCAGCAGGTCATCCACGCGGTCATCGTGCCCCATGCCGGCCGGGCCACGGCCCGCTGCGACGTCCCGCCGATGCGAGACCGGGATGCGTCGGTCAGGATGGTCCTCGCCGGTGTCCCTGCCGGCGCCCGGCGGAGAAGACGCGGAGGGGATCGATGGGCGAGGAGGCGTGGCCGCACGCACCCGTGCCCTCGGTCGCCGGGGACGTCTGGCACTGGCAGCTGGAGGCCATGCACGTGGTCTCCCGCGTCCGCGCCGACCTGCGGGCCCGCGTCGCCCACCCGTCGGTGTCGACGTCGTCCACCGAGGACGCGCGCGACGGGCTGCTGCTGGTCTTCGAGGAGCTCGCCTCCAACGCGCTGCGCCACGGCGGCGGCGCCGTCCGCGCGCTGGTGGTGGCCAACGACGAGGGCTGGCTGCTCGACCTGAGCGACGAGGCCCCCGACCGCCCGCCGGTCCCCGCGCTGGACCGCGACCCGTCGCTGGGGGGCATGGGCCTGCACCTGGTGGCGCAGCTGTCGGTCGGCTACGGCTGGGAGTGCCGGCCCGGCCGCAAGCACGTGTGGGCGCGGCTGCCGTCGGGGCTGCGGCCGGTCGGGGCCGGGTCCGACCGGGTGCCCGAGCCGCGCACCCCGCCCCTGCCCCGGGGCTGAGGCCGCCGCGCCGCTCAGCCGGCGCGGGCCAGCGCCGCGGCGAACCGGTCGTGGTCGGCGCGGACGGCGGCCATCGGCGCGAGCAGCTCCTCCTCGCCGACCCCGGCCACCGCCGCGCGCAGCCGCAGCTCCGCGCGCCGCCGCCGGCGCCGGGCCCGGGCGTGCACCAGCGGCCGGGAGAGCAGCGCCAGCAGCGCCCCCGCCAGCAGGCCGCCGACGAGCAGCAACGTGGGCAGCGGGATCCCCTGGACGCGCGGCAGCGGGACGACGTCGTCCAGCCGCAGCAGCCCCAGGCCGGCCAGCGCCAGCAGCCACAGGACGCCGACCAGCGCCACCCCCGCCAGCGCCCACTGCAGGCCGCCGACGGCGCGCTGCCACAGCGGCGTCCGGTCGGGCCCCAGGTCGGTGCCGGCGACGGCGGCGTCCAGCCGGTCGGCCAGCCGCTCCTCCGACACCGCCACCTCGGTGCGCAGCGCCTCCGCCCACGGCCGCGGCAGCCCGGCGCCGGCAGTCTCCCGGGCGACGCGGACCGCGGTGGCCACGGTCGCGCGCTGCACCGCCCCCGCCGCGGGCAGCGACGTGCGGGCCGGCGGGCCGCCGGGGCCACGCTCGCCCAGGTGCAGCCGGCGCAGCGGGTCCGGCCGCAGCCCGCGGGCCCAGCGGACGAGCGGCCAGCCGGTGTGCGCGGCGCCGTCCCGGCGGACCGAGCGCTCCACCGCGCCGGCCACGACGGGCACGCCGGCCGCCGAGGCGAGCGCGTCGGTGAGCCGCTCGCGCTCGGCCCCGCCGAGCCGGACGCGGACCGGCTCGGCGGCGCAGCAGGCCCGCAGCTCGGCGACCGTGCCCGCCACGTCGGCGGCGAGCCGCTCGGTGGCGGCCCGCCGGGCGGCGACCCGCCCGGCGAGGTCGGACCGCAGCTCGCCCAGGCCCGTGCCGGCGCGCGCGGAGACCGCCAGCAGCGGGGTGGCCGCCAGCCCCTCCCGGTCGAGCAGGCCGCGCAGGTCGGCCAGGCAGGCCCGGGCGGCCGCGGGGTCGAGCCGGTCGACCTGGTTGAGCACGACGAGCAGCACCCCGGCGTGCCCGGCCAGCGGCACGAGGTAGCGCTCGTGCACGGCGGCGTCGGCGTACTTCTCCGGGTCCAGCACCCACACCAGGACGTCGACCAGCTCCACCAGCCGGTCCACCTCGAGCCGGTGCTCCAGCCGGACGCTGTCGTGGTCGGGCAGGTCGAGCAGGACCAGTCCGTCCAGGGCCGGGTCCGGGGGGTGGCGGTGCCGCCGCGGGACCTCCAGCCAGTCCAGCAGGCCGTCCTGCGGGTCGGCGCCCCACACGGTGGCGTGCGCGACGCCGGTGGTCGGCCGGCGCACGCCCGGGCTGCTCACCTCCGCCCCGGACAGCGCGTTGAACAGCGTGGACTTGCCGCTGCCGGTCGCGCCCGCCAGCGCCACCACCGTGCCCTCGCCCAGCGCCGTCCGGGCGCCGGCCTTCGCCAGCAGCGTGCGCGCCCGGCGCAGGGTCTCCGTCTCCTGGGGGCCCGCCAGCCGGTCGGCGGCGACGTCGACGGCCTCCCGCAGCGCCGCCAGCCGGTCGCCCAGCGGCACGGTGCGTGCCCTCATCGGCCGGTCCGCACCGCGGCGGACAGCGCGGCCGCGGCCTGCCGCAGGCCGTCCGCCGCGTCGCCGGTGGGCGCCGCGGCGGCCACGCGGGCGTCGAAGCGGTCGCGCTCGGTCTGCAGCAGGCGGTCGGCGCGCTCCAGGAGGTCCTCGCGGGCCCGGTCGGCGAGCCCGCGGACGGCGGCGTCGCCGAGCACCGCCTCCAGCAGCCGCTGGCCCAACGCCGTCGTCCCCCCGGCGACCGCCACCTCCGCGCCGGTGAGCCCGCCGGTGGACGCGAACACGGCGACCATGACGACGGCGCCGGCGCCGTTCACGCCCCACGAGGTCAGCCGCGCGCGGCTGCGCTTGCCGGCGCCCTGCTCGCGCACCAGGTCCAGGACGCCGCCCTGCCAGTCGCGCACCTGGGCCTCGGCGACCTCGGCGAAGTCGGGTGAGACCCGGGACAGCGCGTCGGCCTCCCCGGCGAGCAGGTCCGCGCCGCCGGGGAGCGCCGACCAGGTGCCCACCGTGCGCTCGGCGGCGCGGTCGGCCTCGGCGCGCAGCAGGGTGGCGACCCCGGTCTCCAGGGCGCCGGAGAGGTCCTCGGCGGGGGTGGGCCGGCCGGTGAGCGCGGCGGCGAGCCGGTCGCGCAGCCGGCCCACCGAGCTCTGCAGCGAGCGCATCCACTCGCCGGTGCCGACGAACTCCTGCCAGCGGGCCAGGACCTCCCCGCGCAGCAGCGCCCCGCCGCGGACGCCCTCGTCGACCGAGGCGCAGGCGTCGGCGTAGGCCGCGTGCGCGGCGGCGGTCAGCTCCCGGGCGGCCCGGTCCTGCTCCTCCACGGCCGCCGCGACGGCCGCGACCCGGCCCTCCAGGCTGCCCAGGGCGCCGGTGAGGGTCTGCCGGACGACGGCGGCGCGCTGCTCCCGGTCGGCGGCCAGCCCGTGCAGCCAGCCGCGGATCGGAGCGACCTGGTCCTCCGGCAGCAGCCCGCCGGCCAGCGGCCGCTCCTCGACCACGAACAGCCCGGCGGCGGCGAGCCCGGCCCGCTCCAGCATGCCGGCGAGGTCGCGCGCCACCTCGCCGACGGCCTCGGGCGGCACCCGGTCGAGGACGACGGCCAGGGCGGTCCCGCGTTCCTGGGCGGTGCGCAGCACGTCCCAGGGGACGGCGTCGGCGTACCGGGCGGCCGTGGTGACGAAGACCCACAGGTCGGCGGCGCCGAGCAGCTGGGCGGCGAGGTCGCGGTTGCCGGCGACGACGGAGTCCACGTCGGGCGCGTCGAGCACCGCGAGCCCGGCGGGCAGCTCCGGGCGGGCGACCAGCTCCAGCGTGCCGGGGCCGCCCGGGCCGCCGGTGACGCGGGCGAGCCCGGGCAGCACCCGGTCACCGGAGAACGCCGCGGCGTCGGCCGGCGCGCAGACCAGCACGGGCGAGCGGGTGGTGGGGCGCAGCACCCCCGACGCGGTGACCGGCACCCCGAGCAGGCTGTTGACCAGCGTGGACTTCCCGGCGCCGGTGGAGCCGCCGACGACGGCGAGCAGCGGGGCGTCGAGGTCGCGCAGCCGCGGCAGCAGGTAGTCGTCGATCTGGTCGACGACGGCGCGCGCGGTGCGCCGGGCGTCGTCGCGGTGGGCCGTGGCCAGGCCCAGGGGCGCCCCGGCCACCCGGTCGCGCACCTCGGCGAGGGCCTCGGGCAGCCGGGCGGGGAGGGTCACCGGGGCGGGATGCCCCGTTCTCCCGCCGGCTACCCGCGAGGTCAGCCGGGCAGGGGGGCGGGGTCCCGGCGCGGCGGCAGGGTGCCGACGGCGTTGCGGGTGGCCTTGGCGGAGTAGAGGCCGGCGTCGGCCCGGCCCATCAGCTCCGCGGGGGTGGCGTCCGCGGCCGCGGCCACCCCGAGGGAGAGCGTGACCTCGCCCGGGACGAAGCCGGGTGGCGTGAGGCCGGCGCCGGCGGCGCGCAGCGACTCGGCGAGCTCGGCGGCGCGGGCGGCGTCGGAGCCGGGCAGCAGGACGGCGAGCTCGTCGCCGCCCAACCGCGCCACCAGGTCCCCGGCGCGCACGCGGCGCAGGAGCAGGCGGGCGACCTCGCGCAGCACGGCGTCCCCGCCGGCGTGCCCGTGCCGGTCGTTCACCTGCTTGAAGTGGTCGATGTCGATGACGACCACCGCCACCGGCACCCCCGGGCGCGCGCAGGCCGCGGCGAGGGCGGCGTCCCAGCGGCGGCGGTTGGCCAGGCCGGTGAGCGGGTCCTCGAGGCTGAGCCGCTCCAGGCGGTCCAGCAGGTCGCGGGTGCGCTCCCGCTCGTGCAGCAGGTGGACGCGGGCGGACAGCTCGCGCGACCCGAGGGTGTGCCGCACGGCGTGGGTGACGGTGGCGACGACGCTGGCGGTGGCCAGCCAGAAGACGACGGCCGCCACGTCGACGTCGGGGATGTCCCGCGGGGCGAGGGTGAAGGCCGCGACGAGGGCGACCCAGGTGACGGCGACGAGCCCCGCCGTCCAGCGCAGCGAGGCCGCCAGGACACCGCCGCAGCCGTAGATCGCCAGGGACAGGCCGGAGGCGTAGGACTCGGTGTTGTCGACCTGGGCGGTCATCCAGCTCACGGTGAGCTGCACGCAGACGAGGGCGGAGACGGTGAGCAGCGCCGGGCGGCGCCGGCCGATCGGTGCCCGCCAGAGCAGCAGCAGGCAGGCCAGCATCGGCAGCTCGGTGGCCAGCCGCACGGCGAGGAACCGCGGGGCGAGGGCGGGCTCGAGGTAGGCGTCGAACAGCCCCCACGCCGGGAACAGGACGACGGCCACCGAGACGACGACCAGGCCCGACGCGCGGGCCCGCTGCTGCGCCAGGCCGGCGATCTCCGCCTCCGCGCCGGGGTCGTGCCCGGGCGCCCGCTCCTCGCCGGTGGCGGGCAGGCCACCGGCCAGGAAGGCGCCGATCAGGTGGCGCACGACGGGATCAGGCACGATCCGGTCATCGGCATCAGGCGCCCGGTGCCTTCGCGGTACCGGGCGCCGTCCCCCTCCGGCGGGTGAGGGCGGGTCAGCCGCTGCGGCGGGCGGCGTACCCGGCGACGAACTCCCGCAGGCCCTTGGTCGGCCGCAGCCAGGCGCCGTCGGGCGGCAGCGCGTCCAGGCGCACGCGGTCCAGCGGGGCCGCGAACGCGCCGGGCACGTCCTCGATGTCGATGAACTCGAGCAGGTCGGAGCCGATCGCGTACCCGGCGACCTCGCTGAACGCGACGACGGTGACCTGCGTGCCCGCCCGCACCAGCTCCTCGAGCGGCTCGGCGAAGTTCCGCCCGTCGCCGGAGAACACCACCAGGCGGCGCAGCCGGTGGCTGTGCCCGCGGACGGCGATGTGGTCGAGCATGTCCTGGTCGATGTCGTCGTCCGGCTGGGTCTTCGGCCGGGCGAACACGGCGTAGCCGAACCCGCGCAGGGCCTCCACCCAGCCGCGCATGCTGCCCACGACGGGCGGGATGTTGGCGAACACGCACGCCTCGACCTCGGGGGCGTCGGGCGCCGCCGCGTCGCCCGCGGCGTCGACGAACCAGGCCGCTATGGCGTCGAAGCGGGGGCGGGAGGCCGCGGTCGGCCGCGCGCCGATCACCGTCGACAGGGTCATGTCGATGTTCGGGGCGTCCCAGATGAGCAGGTCCAGCTGCGGGCGGGGCCGGCCGTCCGGGGACCCGGCCGCCGGGGCGTCCACCTGCACGGGGGAATCCGTCACGGGAGCAGTCTGCACGACGGCGGGGACGGTGCCCGGCACCGCGGCGGGGAGGGGGTCCGGCACCGCGGGAGGGACGGCGGCGGGAGCCGACGGCGCCCCGCCCGGGGACACCGCCCGCCGCCGCTGCCGCCGCTGCGGCGGGCCGGCCGCCGGACGTCGGGCCGGTTCGGGCGCGCGCGTGGTCGGGAGCACCGGCGCCCCTACCGCGGGGACCCCGACAGGGCCAGGGCGCACGAGTCGCCCCCGGCGTCGCGCACCCGGCCGGCCCACCGCCAGACCTCGCTCGCCGGCATGGGCCGGGCCAGCAGGTAGCCCTGGGCCAGGTCGCAGCCGGCCTCCCGGACCATCTGCAGGTGCTCGGCGGTCTCCACGCCCTCGGCGACCGAGCGGATGCCCAGGGTGCGGGTGAGCGCCACGATCGCGGCCAGCACCGCGCCGGTGCCGCCGGCGGCCAGCCGCTGGGCCGCCGTCAGCAGGGACCGGTCGATCTTCAGCGTGCCGATCGGCAGCTGCATCAACTGGGCCAGCGAGGACCACCCGGTGCCGAAGTCGTCGATCGCCACCCGCACGCCGGAGTTGCGCAGGACCGACAGCTGGTCCTCGGCGCGGGTCGGGTCCTCGGCCACGCTGGTCTCGGTCAGCTCCAGCACCAGCTGGTCGGGGGCCAGCCCGGAGTCCCGCAGCGCCACCCGGACGTCGCGCACCAGCGTCTCGGCCGAGAAGTGCCGGGCGCTGATGTTCACCGACATCCGCAGGTCCAGGCCCTGCGCCGCCCACTCGGCGGCCTGCCGGGTGGTCTCGCCCAGCAGCCAGCGGGTGATCGGGATGAGCTGGCCGGTCTCCTCGGCCACGGAGAGGAAGGCGTCGGGGCTGAGCAGCCCCCGCTCCGGGTGCTGCCAGCGCAGCAGCGCCTCCACGCCCTCGATGCCGCCGTCGTCGACCCGCACGACCGGCTGGTAGTGGACGACGAGCTGCTCCAGGGCGCCGTCGCGCAGCGCGTTGGCCACCTCCAGCCGCCACCGGGCGGCGTCGCGCAGCCCCGGCGAGAACAGGTGGATCCGGTCGCGGCCGGAGCCCTTGGCCGCGTAGGCCGCGGCGTCGGCGTCGCTGAGCAGCTGGTGCGCCTGGCGCTGCCCCGGCTGCCCGACCGCGACCCCGATGCTGGCCGACAGCGGCACCGCCAAGCCCTCGGCGACGAAGGGCTGGACGAAGGACTGCTGCAGCCGGAAGGCCAGCGCGGCGGCCTCGTTCTGGTCGCAGGCGCGGGCGAGCACGAGGAACTGGTCGCCGCCCAGCCGGCCGACGGCGTCGTCCGGGCGGACCTGCCGCGCCAGCCGGGCACCGACCTCCCGGAGCAGCTGGTCGCCGACCTCGTGGCCGAGCGAGTCGTTGATCGTCTTGAACCCGTCGAGGTCCAGGAACAGCAGCGAGGTGTGGGTGGGGTCCTCGGCCAGGGCCTCGCCGGTCAACCACAGCAGCCGGCTGCGGTTGGGCAGCCCGGTCAGGTCGTCGTGGGTGGCCTGCCACTGCAGCTCCTGCTGGTGCCGCATCCGCTCGGTGATGTCGGTGTGGGTGACCACGACCTGGCGGGTGTCGTCCACCCGGGCGGCCTGCAGGCGGAACCACAGCCGGCGGTCGCCGAGGGGGAACTCGTAGTCCCGGGCGAAGGTCGGCACCGCGCCCTCGCGGACGTCGGCCAGCCCGGCCGAGATCTCCCGCAGGTCCGGCCCGGACCAGCCCTGCGCCATCACCGTGAGGTAGTCCCGGCCGAGCTCCCCGGGGCGCAGCCCGGCGGCGGCCGCCTCCCGCGCCTGCTCCTCCCACAGCCGGTTCACCGTGAGGATCCGCCCCTCGGGGTCCAGCAGGACCGTGGGCTGCGGGAGCGCGTCCAGGACGGAGGCGAGCCGGCGGATCTCGGCGGCCTGCTCCGCGCGCAGCAGGCGTTCGGCCTCCACGTCGCGCAGGAACACCGACAGACCCTGGGGATCGGCGAAGGCCCGCACCTCGAACCAGCGGCCCAGCGGCTCGTAGTGGTACTCGAAGACCCGCGGCTCGCCGTCGTCCAGGACCGCCGCCAGCTGCCGCTCGACCTCGGTGTCGCGCAGCGCGGGGAACGCCTCGAACAGCTCGCGCCCGAGGAGGTCCTCGGCCTGCTCCATCACCAGCGCCTCGACGGCGGCGTTCAGGTAGGTGATCTGCCAGTCGCGGTCCAGGTGGTAGACGGCGTCGGGCACCGCCGCCAGCAGGTCGCGTTGGGCACGCACCGCCGCTCCGTCGTCTCCGTGCACTCGCCCGCTTCCTTCTCCCCCTGCGGAGCCCGGCTCCGTGCTCGGGCCCGGACCTGCCGGACGGCAGCGGCCCCACGACGGCACGGAGTCCGACGCACCTCCGAGAGTAGTGGCACGCCGCCGTTCCGGGCACCGGTCGCGTCAGGTCGGTGCGACCACCGCCCGCGCCGCGATCCGGGCCGCCGGCGTTCCCGCAGGCAGCGTCCCCGGCACGACTCCCCAGTCCCCGCCGAGCCGGGTCGCGCAGAAGGTCCCGGCGACCTCCGCGGGCGCGTGCCGCAGCAGCAGCGACCCCTGCAGGCACAGGGCCAGCAGGCCGGCCACCCGCCGCGCGCGCGTCTCCAGGCCCTCGGCGTCGGCCAGCTCCGCGCGCAGCCGGCGGACCGCCGCGTCGTAGCGGTCGTCGGCGCCGCGGGCGAGGTCGAGCTCCGCGTCGACGGCGGCCACCGACGCCGCCGAGCGGCCCAGCGCGCGCAGGACGTCGAGGGCGATGACGTTGCCCGAGCCCTCCCAGATCGAGTTCAGCGGCGCCTGCCGGTACAGGCGCGGCATGCCCGACTCCTCGACGTAGCCGTTGCCGCCGAGCACCTCCAGCGCCTCGGCGACCACGCCCGGCGTCCGCTTGCAGACCCAGAACTTCGCCGCGGCGACGGCCAGCCGCAGGAACGCCGACTCCCCGGCGTCGACCGCGGCGGCCAGCCGGATCGCCAGCGCCGTCGCCGCCTCGCTCTCCACCGCCAGGTCGGCCAGCACGTTCTGCATCAGCGGCTGGTCGGCCAGCAGGGCCCCGAACGCGCGCCGGTGCCGGGCGTGGTGCAGGGCCTGGGTGAGCGCCGCGCGGATCGTGGCCGCCGACCCGAGCACGCAGTCCAGCCGGGTCGTCGCGACCATCTCGATGATCGTCGGGACGCCGCGGCCGGGCTCGCCCACCAGCCACGCCGTCGTCCCGTCGAACTCCACCTCGCCGGAGGCGTTGGCCCGGTCGCCGAGCTTGTCCTTGAGCCGCTGCAGCCGGAAGACGTTGCGGCTGCCGTCGGGCAGCACCCGCGGCACCAGGAAGCAGGTGACGCCCTCGGGCAACCGGGCCAGCACCAGGAACACGTCGCTCATCGGCGCCGAGGTGAACCACTTGTGCCCGGTCAGCGCGTACGTGCCGTCGTCGGCCGGCACGGCGCGGGTGGCCGTGGCGCGGACGTCGGAGCCGCCCTGCTTCTCGGTCATCCCCATGCCGGCGACCAGGCCGGGCTTGGCCGCCGGGTCGGTGAGCCCGGGCCGGTAGCCGCGGCCGGTCAGCCCCGGCTCCCAGACCGCGGCCAGGTCCGGGGCGGCACGCAGGGCCGGGACGGCGGCGTAGGTCATGGTCACCGGGCAGCCGTGGCCCATCTCGACCTGCGTCCAGCCGAGGTAGCCCACCGCCCGGCGGACGTGCGCGTGCGGGCTCGGGTCGGCGGGGTCCTGGCGCCAGGGGGCGCCGGCCAGGCCGTGCCCGACCGCCGTCCGCATCAGCTCGTGCCAGGCCGGGTGGAACTCGACCTCGTCGACGCGGTTGCCGTAGCGGTCGTGGGTCCGCAGCACCGGCCGGTTCTCGTCGGCCAGCCGGCCCCACTCCCGCGCCTGCTCGCTGCCGGCCAGCGCGCCGAGGTCGGCCAGGGAGGCGAGCGTCGCCGCGTCCGCGTGCCGCACGCAGGCCTCGGCCAGGGCGGCGTCCCCGGCGATCGGGTCGTGGCCGGCCAGCGGCGGCACCTGGTTGGTCACCTCGTGGGTGGCGCTCATGGCCAGGACGGTAGGACCCGGCGGGTTCCACGTGGAACCGCGCCGAGATCGCCGATCTCGGCGGGATCAGCCGCTCATGCCGCCGAGATCGCCGATCTCGGCGGGATCAGCCGCTCATGCCGCCGAGATCGCCGATCTCGCCGGAGGAGGGGCGGGGGTGGGGACGGCGGGCGGGGCAGGGGCGGTCAGCGGACCAGGCGGTGCAGCGCCCACTGCGCGAGCGGCACGTAGGGCAGCACCAGCGGCGCGGGGCCGGTCGTGCGCAGGCCGGTGGTCGTGCCGCCGTCCGGACCCTCGGTCACCCAGTGGTGCAGGCGCAGCCGCAGCGGGCCGGCGCCGACCGACCACGTCCAGGAGCGGGCGTGCGGGTCGACCGACTCGACCGTGAACGGCAGCGGGACGCCGAACCCGTGCACCCGGCCGCGGGCGCCGGCGGTCAGCAGCCGGTGCGGGCAGTCGACGCCGGTGATCTGCGGCGCCCACTTCGGCCAGCGGTCCAGGTAGAGGTA
This sequence comes from Blastococcus sp. SYSU D00695, assembly GCF_054050555.1. NCBI lineage: Bacteria > Bacillati > Actinomycetota > Actinomycetes > Geodermatophilales > Geodermatophilaceae > Blastococcus > Blastococcus sp. SYSU D00695. The sequence continues at coordinate 44,242 of NZ_JBJGZP010000016.1, forward strand.
GCGGTCCCAGACCTGGCCCGGGGGCAGCGGCCCGGTCGCGTGCAGCGTCGTCGTCGTCATGCCGTCCTCCTCACGCCGTCCTCCTCAGGCTCTCCTCGTCACGCGGGGGGCCCGCCGAGCAGCAGCTCGCGCAGCATCTGCATCGCCAGCACGACCGACCGCGCCCGCACCGCCGACCGCGACCCCGGCAGGCGGACGGCGCGGGCCACCACGCCGTCCGGGCCGACCGCGCACAGGTGCACGGTGCCCACCGGCTTCTCCGCCGACCCCCCGCCCGGACCGGCGACGCCGGTGATGCCGACGCCGACGTCGGCGCCGAAGCGGGCCCGGGCGCCGTCGGCCAGCGCGCGGGCGACCTCGGCGCTCACCGCGCCGTGCTCGGCGATCATCGGCGCGGGGACGTCGGCCATCGCCTCCTTGGCGGAGTTGGCGTAGGAGCACACCCCGCCGAGGACCCAGGCCGAGGAGCCCGGCCGCTCGGTGAGCCGGGCGACCAGCAGCCCGCCGGTGCAGGACTCGGCGGTGGCGATCGTGAGTCCCCGCTCGGCCAGGGCGCCGGCCACCAGGTCGTCGACCGTCGGGCCCGTCGAGTACAGGGTGTCGCCGTACTCGCCGGCGAGCACCGCCGCGAGCCGGTCGTAGGCGGGCTGGGCCTCGGGCCCGTAGCGGGTGACGATCTCCAGCTCGCCGTCGCGCAGGCAGGTGGTGATCTCCAGCCCGGCCAGCTCGGCGTCGTGCTCGCGCAGCGTGGCGGCCAGCTGCGCCTCGAGCGTGCCCCACAGCCGGACTGTCTCCTGGCGCAGCTCCCCGCCGGCGGCCAGCACCCGCGCGACCGGGGCGGCGGCGATCGCGGCCGGCCACATGCCCTGCAGCTCCGGCGGCGGTCCGGGCAGGACGACGACCGGCGGCCCGCTGCGCCCCTCGGCCGGGGGGACGACGAGGCCGGGCGCGGTGCCGACCGGCTCCAGCACCGTCGCGCCGGCCGGCACCCGCGCCTGCTTCTCGACGCCGGCGGCCTGCGCCTGCGGGTCCACCCGCCACCCGCGGCGGGCGGTCAGCCGCGTCACGATCGCGTCGATGCGCGCCGCCAGCTCCGGGTCGACCGCCGACGGGCGCCCCTGCCAGTCCCCGACCACCTGGGCGGTGAGGTCGTCGGCGGTGGGGCCCAGCCCGCCCGAGGTGATCAGCAGGTCCGCGCCGGACCCGGCGAGGAAGTCCAGCGCGGCCCGCAGGTCCTCCGGCCGGTCCCCGACCACCACCACCGACGCCACGTCCACCCCGGACTGCCGCAGCTGCTCGGCCAGCCACGGGCCGTTGCGGTCGGCCACCCGCCCGGTGAGCACCTCGGTGCCGGTCACGACGATGCCTGCGCGCGTACCCACGCTGCGACCTTAGGCAGGCCCCGCGCCCGCCACCCCTCGCGAGCGGTCAGCCCCGCCCGTTCCCGCGGCCGTTCCCGCCGCCGTTGCCGTTCCCGTTGCCCTGCCCGCCGCCGTTGCCGCTCCCGTGCCCGTTGCCGTTCCCGTGCCCGTTGCCCTGCCCGCCGCCGGGAGCCGGGGCGGGCGCCTCGGCCGCAGGCGGCACGGCGGCCGACGTCCCGGGGTCGGCGGTGGCCGGGCCGCCGTCCACCGGCACGGACGACGACGGCACGGACGGCGGCACGGGCTGCGGCACGGACACCGGCGGCACCGACGGGGGCACGGACGACGGCGCGGGCGGCGCGACGGCCACGGTGAGGGTGACCCGGGTCCCGGCGGCCAGCGCGCCGGTGGGCCCGACGGCGGTCACCAGGCCCGGCGCGGACGCCGCGGTCTGCGCCGTCTGCCGCGCCACCTGCAGGCCGCGCGCGGTCAGCTCCGCGGCGACCTCGTCGGCGGGCCGGCCCACCAGCTCCGCGGCGGTCACCTCGACCGGCGCCGGCGACCCCGCCGCCCCGCCGGTCCCCGCGGCGGCGGCCGGCAGACCGGGGTCGGCCGGGGTGGTCAGGGACAGCAGCCCCACCCCCAGGCCCGCCCCGACCAGCAGCGTGGCCAGCGGCACCAGCGCCCGCCGGCCGCGGGACCGCACCGGCACCGGGAGGACCCGGGTGCGGGGCGCCCGCACCGGGTCGAGCCGGCGGCCCGCGCGGACGTCGGCGACCGCGGCCCGCACCGCCGCGCCGTCGGCCAGGCGCCCGGCCGGGTCCTTGACCAGCATCCGGTCCACGAGCCGACGGACGTTCTCGGGCACGTCGGCCGGCAGCGGCGCCGGCTCCTCGCGGATCTGCCGCAGCGCGATCTGCACGGGGCTCTCGCCATCGAAGGCGCGCTCCCCCGCCAGGCACTCGTAGGCGACCATCCCGAGCGCGTAGACGTCGCTGGCCGGGCCCGCCTGCCGGCCCTCGGCCTGCTCGGGCGAGAGGTAGGAGGCGGTGCCGACCACCTGCCCGGTGCGGGTGAGCGGCGCGCTGGTGGACGTCCAGGCGATGCCGAAGTCGGTGATGCGCACGACGCCGTCGTCCCCGAGCAGGACGTTGCCCGGCTTGACGTCGCGGTGCACCACGCCGGCGGCGTGCGCCGCGGCCAGCGCGGCGGCCGTCTGGTCCAGGACGTCGAGCACCAGCGCCACCGGCGGCCGGGGCTCGCGCGCCAGCCGGGTGGCCAGGGACTCGCCCTCGACCAGCTCCATGACCAGGTACGCCGACACCTCCGCCCCGGGGTCCGCGCCGGCGGTCACCTCGCCGTAGTCGTGCAGGGCCGCGATGTTGGGGTGCACGAGCTGCGCCGACAGCTGCGCCTCGGCCCGGAAGCGCGCCAGCGACACCTCGTCGTCGGTGTACTCGCTGCGCAGCAGCTTGACCGCCACGGTCCGCCCCAGGCGCAGGTCGCAGGCCCGCCACACGCGCCCCATGCCGCCGGTGGCCAGCAGCTCCCGCAGCTCGTAGCGCTCCCCGAGGACGCGACGGACCGGTCCACCCACCCTGCGCGCCCCCGTCCGCCGTCCCCGTGCCGCGGGGGGATGCCCCGGACGGGGCCGTCCGGAAACCCCGGGTCAGGGGGTGGCGGCGCTCGAGGTCGCGGGCGGGGTCTCGTCGTCGGTCGGCGTCGCCGTCTCCGTCGGCGGGGTCGTGGTGGCCGTGGCGGTCGCGCTGGTGGTCGCCGTCGCGGTGGCCGTGGCGCTCGAGCCCGACCCGGTCGGGGCGGACGTCCCCGGGCCGGGCGCGGTCGGGGTCGGGGACGCCGTCGTCGTCGGCGGCGTCGGCAGGACCTCGCCGGGCAGCGGCTCGTCGTCGCTGACCGCGGCGAGCCCGCCCGCGCCGGCACCGCTGCCGGGCCGGTCACCGGTCCCGGTGCCGCCGTCGGGGGCGAGGGCGAACCAGACGTGCACGTCGTCGCCCTGCCGCAGCGCCCGGCCGGTCGGGTCGAGCCGGGTGACGGTGCCGGGCGCGGCGACGGCGCTGACCTCGGGGTGCCGGAAGACGCTCAGCCCGAGGGCGGACAGCTCCGCGGCCACGTCGTCGACGGGCCGGGCGACGTAGTCCTCGCCGGCGAGGACCAGCTCCCCCGCCTCCTGGGTCTGCGCGGCGGCGACCGGCGCGGGCGGCGGCGGGTCGGACAGCGCGAGGAAGACCCCGGCCGCCGCGGCGGCCCCCAGCAGCAGGGCGACCAGCGGCACCAGCAGCGCGCTGGCCCGGCGCCGGGCCGGCGGCGGGGGCGTGCGGCGGGCGCCCACCGGGATGACGCCGGTGTCCCCGGCCGGCACCGACGGCGGCGCCGGCGGGGCGGGAGCCACCGGCGGCGGGGCGATCGGGCGGCCGGCCCGGGTGTCGGCGATCGCGGCGGCGAACGCGGCGCCGTCGGCGAGGCGGGCCGCCGGGTCCTTGGCCAGCGCCCGCGTGATGATCGTGCGGACGCCCGTCGGGAGCTCCTCCGACAGCGGCTGCGGGTCCTCGCGCAGCTGCTTGAGCGCGATGGTGACGGCGTTGTCGCCGTCGAAGGCCGGGCGCCCGGCCAGGCACTCGTAGCCGACCAGGCCGAGCGCGTAGACGTCGCTGGCCGGCGTGGCCAGCCGCCCCTCGGCCTGCTCCGGGGAGAGGTACTGGGGGGTGCCGATGACCTGCCCGGTGCGCGTCAGCGGCACGCTGCCGGCCGACCAGGCGATCCCGAAGTCGGTGATCTTCACGCTGCCGTCGGGGCAGACGAGGATGTTGCCGGGCTTCACGTCCCGGTGCACCAGCCCCACCCGGTGCGCCTCGGCCAGCGCCGAGGCCGTCTGCTGGAGCACCGACAGCGTCGTGGCGGCGTCCAGCCGGCCCTCGCGGCGCAGCACCGCCGACAGCGGCTCGCCCTCGACGAGCTCCATCACCAGGTAGGCCAGGGTCTCGCCGTGCTCCGAGGAGGTCTCCCCGTAGTCGAAGACGCCGGCGATGTTCGGGTGCGACAGCGCGGCCGCGTGCTGCGCCTCCGCCCGGAAGCGGGCCAGGAACGTCGGGTCGCCGGTGTACTCGCTGCGCAGGACCTTGACCGCCACGGGCCGGCCGAGCAGGACGTCGGTGCCCCGCCACACCTGGCCCATGCCCCCGGAGGCGATCAGCCGGACGAGCTCGTAGCGCCCACCCAGATCGCGCCGCCCCGGCTCCACCACCGCGGTCCCCCTCGCCAACGTGCCCAGTGCAGCAGCGGTGGGGCGTCGGTCCGCCGGTCCCCCCGGTGTCCACCGCCGTCCGCCGCCGACATCCTCCCAGGCATCGGCCCGTCGCGGTACCGGCACCACGCGTCACTTCTCCCCCACCCGTGTCACGCGCGCCACACCCGCGGGGAACGCGGCTCGGGCGACCCAGCGGCACGCCGGGAGCGCCCGGGGCCGGGTCAGCCCTCGAAGAGGGCGCGCCCCCACCAGTCGGCGTCGTCGCGGACGCCGGGCGGGCAGGCGAACACGGCCGAGGAGGTGTGCCGGATGTACTCGTTCATCGCGTCGGACCGCAGGTTGCGCTGGACCTGCACGAACCCGGTCTCCGGGTTCCGCTGGAAGGCGATGAAGAACAGGCCGGCGTCCAGCCGTCCCAGGCCGTCGCTGCCGTCGACGAAGCTGTAGCCGCGGCGCAGGATCGCCGTCCCCGAGTTGGTCGGGTGGGCGAGGAAGACGTGGCTGGTCTCGGGGATGGCGAAGTCCCCGTCGACCTGCGCGGTGAAGTCCACCGGGTCGAACTCGTCGCGCTGCCCGAGGGGGGCGCCCCGGTCCTTGGTCCGGCCGATCGTCCGCTCCTGCTCACGCCGGGTGGAGCTGTCCCAGGGCTCGATCAGCATCCGGATGCGCCGGGTGACCAGGTAGCTGCCGCCACGCAGCCAGTCGTCGGCCCCGGCGGTGTCCTCGTCGCCGACCCACACGAACCGGTCGAGCGTGCTCGCGTTCTCGGCCTTGAGGTTGTCGGTGCCGTCCTTGAACCCGAAGAGGTTGCGCGGGGTCGACTGCCCGGTGCTGGTGGACGACGTCCGGCCGAACCCCAGCTGCGACCAGCGGACGCTCACCACGCCGGCGCCGAGCCGGACCAGGTTGCGGACGGCGTGCACGGCCACCTGCGGGTCGTTCGCGCAGGCCTGGATGCACAGGTCACCGCCGCTGATCGCCGGGTCGATCTGGTCGCCGGCAAAGGAGGGCAGCTCGACCAGCGGCGCGGGCCGGCGGCCGGCCAGCCCGAAGCGGTCGACGCCGTCGGCGGTGGTGAACAGGGTGGGGCCAAAGCCGATCGTGAGGGTCAGCCCGGCCGGCGGCAGGCCGATGGCCTCGCCGGTGTCGTCGGGGACGTCGTACTCCCCGCCCCCGACCGCGCCCACCGGGCCGGCGTCCTGCCCCTGGGTCATCCGTCGGGCGGCGGCGGTCCAGTCGCGCAGCAGCTGCACCAGCTCGTCGCGGCTGTCGGTGGTGACGTCGAGCGCGACGAAGTGCAGCCGGTCCTGGGCCGGGGTGACGATGCCGGCCTGGTGCTCCCCGGTGAACGGAACGGCCTCGGTGGCGGCGGTGGCGACGTCGGTGCGCGCCGGCTCCGCGGTCGCCCGGCCCAGGGCGATGCCGCCGACGCCGCCCGCGAGGACGCCCGCCGTCCCCGCGCCGAACGCGCCCAGCAGGCGCCGCCGGGACAGGCCGGCCGGCGGTGCGGTGCCGGCCGGGGTCGCGGTGCCGGCCGGCTGCTCGGCGTCGGGGGTCGGGGTGTCGCTCATCGTCCCTCGTGCTCCGGGGAGGTCGTGGGGGTCACAGGGCGGGGGTCACCGGGCGGGGGTCACTGGGCGTCGGCCACCACGGAGGCGACCCGGCCCACGGACTCGGACAGGGCGGTGATGCTGTCGCTCAGGCCCTGCAGCTGGTCCTCGGTGAGCTCGTTCTGCAGCAGCCAACCGTCGCCCGACCGGTACTGTTCCAGCTCCGCCTCGGTGGCGGCGAAGCGCTCGTCGATCTCGGCGACCAGGTCGGCGTCGGCCTCGGCGAGGAACGGCCGCAGCGCCTGGACGGCGGCCTCGGACCCCTCGAGGTTGGCGGCGAAGTCCCACAGGTCGGTGTGGGAGTACCGCTCCTCCTCGCCGGTGATCTTGCCGGTGGCGATCTCGTCCAGCAGCGCCTTGGCGCCGTTGGCCAGCTGCAGCGGCTCCAGCGTGACCTCGTTCGCGCGGTCGACGATCTCCTGCACGTTCGCCAGCAGCTGGTCGGCGTAGGGGCCCATGTCCGACACGTCCCCGGCCACCCAGAGCGCCTGCTCGATGCGGTGGTAGCCGGTGAAGTCCTGCCCCTCCTCCTGGTCGCCCTCGCGGCCGTCGATGACCGGGTCGAGGTCGCCGAAGCTCTCCGCGACCGGCTCGATCCGCTCCCAGTAGGTGCGCGCGACCGGGTACAGCGCCTTGGCGCCCTCGATGTCGCCGGCCTTGACGGCGTCGACGAAGGCGGTGGTCTGCTCCAGCAGCGCGGCGGTCTGGCTCTGCACGTAGCGCTGGTAGTCCCGGCCGGCCTGGGCGAGGGTCTCGTTCTCGCTGAGCTGCTGGGCCTCACCGGTGATCGTGAGGTCCGAGCGGATCCCGTCGCCGACCATGCCGGGCTTGCAGGCGGTCTGGTAGTCGCCGGCGGGCAGCTCGACGAGCAGGCTGCGCGCCACGCCGGGCGCGATGTTCTCGACCTCGCCCATGACGCGGTCGCCGTCGGCGTAGACGTAGAACTCGGTGACCTGCGAGCCGCTGTTGGTGACCTGGAACTCGTGCGTGCCGGCCGGCAGCTCGGTCGCGTCGACGTCGCAGGCGTCGTCGGTGGCCGCGACCGCGATCGTGTCGGCCGCCTCGCCCCCGCCACCGCTGGACCCGCCGTCGTCGCCGGAGGAGCAGGCGGCGGCGGTCAGCGCGGCCAGCAGGCCGACGGCGACGAGGGGGAGGGTGCGACGGTCACGAACGGACATGCTCGGTGGTCTCCGACTGGGTGGGGGCGGGGGCCGGCGAGGCGCCGGGGGAACGGGGGGCCGGGCGGGACGGCCAGAGGAAGAACGCCAGCACGGGCACCAGGTAGGCCAGCCAGGCGACCGTCTCGAGCACCGACGGCTGCGGGGTGAGGTTGACCAGCCCGCGGAGGAACTCGGCGTACCAGGTGCCCGGCGTCAGCCAGGAGGAGGCGTCGAAGGCGTGGACGGTCAGGCCGGGCAGCACGCCGGCCTCCTGGAAGTCGTGGACGGCGTACTTGAAGATCCCGGCGGCGACGAGGATCAGCAGCAGGCCGCTGATGGTGAAGAACCGGCCGATGTCGATGCGGACGGCGCCCAGGTAGAGGGCGATCCCGAGCACGACCGCGGCCAGCAGGCCGGCGCCGAGGCCGAGCAGCGGCTGGGGGCTGACCGCGCCCTGGGCGGAGGCGAAGAACAGCAGCGTGGTCTCCAGGCCCTCGCGGACGACGGCGAGGAAGGCGATGCCGACGACGGTCGCGACACCCAGGCCGGCGGTGCGGCCCAGCGCGCCGTCGAGCTGGCCGCGCAGCTCGCCGGAGAGGCGGCGGCCCGCCGTCCGCATCCAGAAGACCATCCAGGTGACGAGCGCGACCGCGACCGTCGAGGTGATCGCGTCGAACAGCTCCTGCCCGGGGCCGCCGAGCACCGTCGTGGACACGTAGGACAGCACCGCGCCGAAGCCGATCGACAGAGCCGCGGCGACGCCGACGCCGGACCAGACGGCGGGCAGGTGGCGGCGCCGGCCGGTCTTGACGAGGTAGGCGACGAGGACCGAGACGACGAGCACCATCTCCAGGCCCTCGCGCAGGCCGATGAGGAAGCTGGCGAGAAACACGGGCCACCGCTCTTCCGCGATCGACGGGACCCCGCCGTCCGGCTCAGGGCAGGCACACCTTACTCACCGATCCTGCGACCGGCGCCCGTCCCGGGCGCGGGCGGACCCGTCCGCCTGTGACGTTGCACCGAGGTTGCACCGGTGGCCCGCGCTCGGCCGGGGGCTTGCCCGGCCGACCCGACACTGTGACGGTGGACACGTCCTGCCGCCCGTCACCTCGAGGAGACCCCCCGTGCCCGACGCCCCCGACATGACCGAGGTCCTGGCCGACGCGCCCACCAACTGGGGGAAGTGGGGCGACGACGACGAGGTCGGGTCGCTCAACTACCTCACCGCGGACGAGGTGCTGCGCGGGGTCCGGCACGTGCGGCAGGGCAAGGTGTTCACGCTGCAGCGGCTGATCGGCGACCCGAAGGGCGACCCGGTGTGGCCGGGCCGCAAGCCGGCCGAGCGCACCCAGATCCTCGACGAGTCCAGCTGGGACTCCCCCGACGCGCCGCAGTTCCCCGGCGGCCTGCACTACGCCGACGACAAGATCAACGCGTTCCTGCAGGGCTCCACGCAGTACGACGCGCTCGGTCACGTCTGGTACGGCGGCCAGATCTGGAACGGCTACGACGCCCGCACGACCGTCGGGGGCATGGACAAGGCCAGCGTCGAGCCGATCGCCCGCCGCGGCGTCGTCGGCCGCGGGCTCCTGCTGGACATGGCCCGCTTCCGCGGGAAGACCACCCTGGAGAAGGGCGAGACGTTCACCCACGAGGACCTCGTCGCCTGCGCCGAGGCCCAGGGGACGCCGATCGAGAAGCGCGACGTCCTGGTGATCCGCACGAACTTCCTGCAGCTGTTCCACGAGCAGGGCGACGCGTTCTACGAGGGCTTCAACGAGCCGGGCCTGGTCTACAGCCCCGAGCTGGTGCGCTGGTTCCAGGACATGGAGATCCCCAACCTCGCCACCGACACGATCGCCAACGAGGTCACCTACGACCCGAACAACGGCACGGCCCTCCCGCTGCACTGCGCGCTGATGCGCAACCTCGGCGTCACGCTCACCGAGATCTGCGACCTGGAGGAACTGGCCGCCGACTGCGCGGACGACGGGCAGTACGCGTTCCTCTGGGCCGCGGCGCCGCTGAAGATCCACCTGGCCACCGGCTCGCCGGTGAACCCGCTGGCGATCAAGTAGGCCCGCGGTGAGCGCGTGCGAGGTGTCGACGTGAGCGTCTACGACGAGCGCCCCTGGCTGGCCCGGTACGCCGAGGGCCTGCCGGCCGACCTCGGGATCGAGTTCGGCAACGCGCTGGACATGTTCCGCGCCGGCGTCCGGCGCGACCCCGACGGCGTGGCGCTGCGGTACTTCGACGGCACGGTGACCCGGCGGGAGCTCGACGAGCTCAGCGACGCGCTGGCCACCGGGCTGCTCGACTCGGGGTTCACCCCGGGCGACCGCCTCGCCGTCTACCTGCAGAACGTGCCCCAGTTCGTCATCGCGATGGTGGCGACCTGGAAGGCCGGCGGCGTCATGGTCTCGATCAACCCGATGAGCCGGGCGCGGGAGCTGTCCTACCTGCTGGCCGACTCCGGGGCGACGGTGCTGCTGTCCCTGGAGGCGCTGTACGACGAGGTCGCCCGCGACGTCGTGCCCGGCACCGACGTGCGGCTCGTGCTCACCACCAGCGAGCTGGACTTCCAGACCCGCGACGACCCGCGGCTGTTCGCCGGCACCCGCCGGCAGCGGCACGAGGGGACCGAGGACCTGCTGGAGTTCGCCGGCCGCTTCCGCGGGCAGGCCCCACCGGCGGCCTCCCTCGGCCCGGACGACGTCGCGTTCCTGACCTACACGTCGGGGACGACCGGGGTGCCCAAGGGCGCGATGAACACCCACCGCAACGTCGTCTTCACCGCGCAGGTCTACCGGGACTGGACGCACGCCGGGCGGGACGGGGCGGTCTTCGGCATCGCCCCGCTGTTCCACATCACCGGGCTGATCGGGCACATCGCGGTGAGCATGCTGGTGCCCGCGCCGCTGGTGCTGGCCTACCGCTTCGAGCCGCAGGTGGTGCTCGACGCGCTGGTCGAGCACCGGCCGGCGTTCACCATCGGGGCGATCACCGCGCTCAACGCCCTGCTCCACGCCCCCGGCTTCACCCGCGACCACTTCGCCTCGTTCACCTCGGTCTACTCCGGCGGCGCGGCGATCTCCCCGACCGCGGAGAAGGCGTTCCGCGAGGCCACCGGCATCCAGGTGCACAACGCCTACGGCCTGACGGAGACGACGTCGCCGATGACCGTGACGCCGTTCGGCGCGCCGTCGCCGGTCGACCCGACCTCCGGGGCGCTGTCGGTCGGGGTGCCGGCGCCGAACACGATCGTCCGCATCCAGGACGACGAGCACCGCGACCTGCCGCTCGGCGAGATCGGCGAGATCGTCGCCGAGGGGCCGCAGGTGGTGGCCGGCTACTGGGGCAAGCCCGAGGAGACCGCGGCCGGGCTCCCCGGCGGGGCGCTGCGCAGCGGCGACGTCGGGTTCATGGACCCCGACGGCTGGGTCTACATCGTCGACCGCAAGAAGGACATGATCAACGCGTCGGGCTACAAGGTGTGGCCGCGCGAGGTCGAGGACGTGCTGGCCGAGCACCCGGCCGTCCGCGAGTCCGCCGTCGTCGGCGTCCCCGACGAGAAGCGCGGGGAGACGGTGAAGGCCTACGTCAGCCTCAAGTCGGGCGCCCAGGTCACCCCCGAGGAGCTCATCGCGCACTGCAAGGAGCGGATGGCCGCCTACAAGTACCCGCGGCAGGTGGAGTTCCTCGACGAGCTGCCCAAGACCGTGACCGGCAAGATCCTCCGCCGCGAGCTGCGGGGGCGCGGCGTGGCAGGGTGACCGGCGGGCCGCGGCGGGCGCGGTCCGGCCCTGGCGCACGGGAGGACGACGGATGACGAGCACGGTGTCCCGGCAGGACGCGGACGGCGTCGCGACGATCACCCTGCAGCGGCCGGGACTGACCGCGGCGATGCGGCGGGAGCTGCTGGCCGTCGTGACCGAGGTGGCGGCCGACGAGTCGGTGCGCGCCGTGCTGCTGACCGGGTCCGGCCGGGCCTTCTGCGTCGGGCAGGACCTCGACGAGCACGTGGCCTCGCTGCGCGGGGACGCCGAGCGGTCGCTGCACGTCGTCCGGGACGAGTACAACCCGCTGGTGCTGGCGCTGGCCGCGGTGCGGGTGCCGCTCGTCGTCGGCATCAACGGCGCGTGCGCCGGCGCGGGCCTGGGCATCGCGCTCGCCGGCGACCTGCGGGTGGCCGCGGCGGGCGCCAAGTTCACCACGGCGTTCACGGCCATCGGCCTGTCCAGTGACTCCGCGCTGGCCTCCCGGCTGGTGCACTGCGTCGGCGGCTCGCGCGCGGCCGAGATGCTCCTGCTCCCCGAGCCCTTCCCGGCCGAGACCGCGGCGCAGTGGGGGCTGGTGCACCGGGTCGTCCCCGCCGAGCAGGTGGCCGAGGAGGCGCGCGCGCTGGCCGTCCGGCTGGCGGCGGGCCCGACCGCCGCCTACCGGGCGGTGAAGACGGTGCTGGCGACGGCGGCCACGGACTCCCTGGAGGACACGCTGGCCCTCGAGGCCGAGCTGCAGTCCCCGCTGGGCGCGACCGCCGACCACCGCGAGGCGGTCGAGGCGTTCCTCGCCAAGCGCCCGGCGGTCTTCACCGGCCGCTGACCCCGGCGCCGGGACGGGGCCGGGCCGGGTGATGTGCGGTCAGGGCGCTCGGCGGGCCGGGTGATGTGCGGTCAGGGCGCGTTCTGGCTCCAGAACCCGCCACGACTGCACATCACCGGCTGCTGAGCGGGGTCAGCGGGCGAGGGCGGTGCAGGAGACGCACACGTCCCGACCCTGGACCGGCCAGGTCTGCTCGACCGAGACACGGGCCAGCGACCCGCAGAGGGTCAGCTCGCAGGCGCCGTCGACCTCGCTCGGGTGGCGGTGCAGCTCGACCGCGTGCCACAGGGCGGCGGTGGGGCCGTGCGCCCGGCTGCGGGCGGCGGCGTACGTGGTGCGGGCGGCGACGGAGGCGCTCATGAGCAGGTGGTCGGCCGCACGCACCGGCGGCCGCAGGCCTGCGACACCGGCGTCACCCCTGCGGGGGAGGCCGACCCCGCGACGGGGAGCGGGCCGGCCCGGCAGGATGGGCGCATGGAGCTGACCAAGCACGGCCACGCCTGCGTCGTCCTCACCGAGGGGGACCGCCGGCTGGTCCTCGACCCCGGGGGGTTCACCGACCCGGCGGTCCTGCAGGGCGCCAGCGCGGTGCTCGTCACCCACGAGCACCCCGACCACCTCGCACCGGAGCCGCTGCGGGCCGCGATGGACGCCGACCCCGCGCTCGAGGTGTGGACGAACGGTTCGGTCGCCGCCCGGCTGGAGGGCCTGGGCAGCCGGGTGCACGTGGTGGGCGACGGCGACGCGGTCACGGTCGCGGGCTTCGACGTCACGGTGCACGGCGAGCTGCACGCGGTGATCCACCCGGAGGTCCCGCGGGTCGCCAACGTCGGGTTCCTGGTCGGCGGGGAGGTCTTCCATCCCGGGGACGCGTTCACGGTCCCCGGCGTGCCGGTGACGACACTGCTGCTGCCGGTGCACGCGCCCTGGTCGAAGGTGTCGGAGGTCATCGACTACGTCCGCGCGGTGGGCGCCGACCAGGCGTACGCGGTGCACGACGGGTTGCTCAACGACCGCGGGCTGGGCCTCGTGGGGGGCCTGCTGGGCGAGCGGGGGCCCGGCACCCCGACGCCCTACGGCCGGCTGGCGCCGGGGGACTCGGTCGAGCTCTGAGTCCCCCGGCGGCCGGGAGTCGTCAGCGGACGGAGCTGCGGCGACCCGACGACAGCCGCTCGGCGACGCCGACCAGCAGCACGGCGGCGATCACCGCGAAGACGAACCCGAGCACGTTGAGCTCGAACGGGCTCGTGCTGTCGTTGAAGAACCCGCCGATCGTCCCGCCGATGAACGCGCCGACGACGCCCAGCGCCAGGGTGGCCAGCATGCTCATGTGCTGGCGGCCCGGGGTGATCAGGCGAGCCAGGGCGCCGATGATGAGCCCGACGACGATGAGCCCGATGATCTGACCAATCACAGCTGTCTCCTTCGATCCGTCCGGCAGGACTGACCGGCGGGATGCCGGGTGTCCTCGCCGGTGCACCGGCGGCGCCGTCACCCCCGATCGGGCGCCTGGTGCCGGCCCCATACCCGCGGGTCGGGCCGGTGATGCACGGCCGTCACCCGACCGGGGGAGTCCGGCCTCGTCAGCGCCCTGCGGCCGGTCGCGTGACCGGCCGTGCGGTCAGCGCGCGGAGACCCGCGCCACGTGGTCGGGGACCCGGGCCAGCTCGCCGTCGACGGTGGTCTGGACGAGGCGGCGCATGCCCGCGCGCTGCAGCCGCTCGACGAGCCGGCTCCGCTTCCGCGGCTGGTGCCCCACGGTGACGGTGACGCGCGTGCCGCCGCCGTCGGCGTCGTCGAGCTCGATGCGCGTCGTCCAGGTCTCCGGGGTCAGCTCCAGGCGGGTGCCCACCGCCCGCTGCGGTCGCCACTCGACGATCTCGCCCTCGGGGGCACCGGCGGGCGGCTCCTGCCCCTCGGCGAGCGCACCCGGCACGCACACGAAGCGGGTGCCCCGGCCCGGCGTCCCGGAGCCGGCGACGACGTAGGAGACGTCGCAGACCGGGCAGTAGGGCGCCAGCACGGCCAGCGCCCGCCACACGACGTCGCGCGCCTCGGGCACCACCCGGCTGCCGCTCGCCGTCGTCGTCATCGGCGTCGATGCTCCCACGGCACCCTGCGGGCACCCCGGCGCCCCGGGGCCGAGATCGGCGATCTCGGCGGCATCAGCCGCCGATGGTGCCGAGATCGCCGATCTCGGCACGAGCGAGGGCACGAGCGGGAGACGAGCGAGGCCACGAGCGGGGCCACGAGCGAGGAGCCCCAGGGCCGGGAGGCGGGTGGGGTCAGCGCGAGCCGACCGAGACCTCGAACTCGACCCGGGACACGTCCGGCCGCAGCCGGGAGAAGCTGTGCACCAGCGGCGCGCCGGCCCCGTCGCGCACCGTGGTGCGGACGACGAGCAGCGGCGACCCGGCCGTGATCCGCAGCAGGTCGGCCTCCTCGGGGGTGGCCGTGCCGACGTCGACGACGATCCGCGCGTGCGCCAGGTCGGCGTCGTACTCGCGGCGCAGGAAGTCGTACAGGGAGCCGTCGTGCAGGTCGGCGGCGGCAGCGCCGGGGAACCGGCCCGCCGGCAGGAAGCTGTGCGCGACGTGGTTGGGGGCGCCGTCGACGCTGCGCAGCCGGACCAGCTCCACGACGTCGGCGGCGACCGGCAGGTCCAGCTCGGACGCGATCGCCCCCGCCACCGGGACGACCCGCTGGGTGAGCACGGTGGTGCCGACCTGGGCGCCCTGCTCGGACATCACCGAGCTCCAGCCGGCGATGCGGTGCACGAAGCTCTCGCGGTACTCGTGCCGGATCCCCGGGCGGGCCACGAAGGTGCCGCGGCCCTGCTCCCGCACGAGGTGACCGTCGGCGACCAGGCCGTCGACGGCGCGGCGCAGGGTGATCCGGCTGACGCCGTACTCGGCGCAGAGCACGGGCTCCGGGGGCAGCAGGGTGTTCTCCGGCAGCGCGGACACCCGCCGGCGCAGGTGTTCCCGGACCGAGAGGTACTTCGGTCCCGACACGGCACTCGTCACCCACCCGACGGTACGTGAACGACTCGTCCGGACGTCATGTCGTCTGGGACGTCTCGCCCGGCGGAGCGACACCCGGCGGCACGGAAGCGGACGGCAGTGCCACCGGAAACGGGTGGGAGTGCCAGACGGCGCGGGCCGGGCGGACCGCAGGAGGGAACAGGGTCCGCAGGGGCCGCGGACGTGGCAGGTTGCCCGCCGTGAAGCAGGACCCGCGGAGCCGGCGCCGGGCCGAGACGCGTCGCCGCATCTACGACGTGGCGATGCGGTTGTTCCTCGACCGCGGGTACGACGCCGTCAGCGTCGGGGAGATCACCACCGCCGCCGGGATCTCCGTGCCGACCTTCTACGCCCACTACCAGAACAAGGAGAACGTCGTCCTGCCGCTGCCGGACCGGACGGCGGTGCGCGCCGTGCTGGCCGGCCACCAGCCGCGCGACTCCGTCTTCGCCCTCGTCCGCGACGCGATCCTCGCCTGGCTGGCGGCACCGCAGGGCGCCGCGCTGGAGGAGATGCTCGACCGCTGGCGCGTCGTCGTGGCGACGCCGGGGCTGCGCCTGCGCGCCGCCGAGTACGAGCGGGCCGCCGCCACCATCGTGCTGGAGTCGCTCCCCCCGTCGGCGCTGGCGCCGGAGCGGCGGCTGGCCACCGAGCTCGTCGTCCTCGCCCTGTTCTCCTCGCTCACGCTGGCCCTGCTGCGCTGGGCGGAGGAGGACGGCGTCCGATCGCCCGTCGAGGTCACCGCCGAGGTGATGGCCGCGCTGCGCGCCCTCGGCGGCCCCGTCTAGGACCGCGGGGCGCGCAGCTCGACCACGGTGACCTCGGGCCGGGCGCCGATCCGCATGGGCGGGCCCCAGTAGCCGGCGCCGGAGGTCACGTAGAGCTGGGTGTCGCCGTGCCGGGACAGCCCCTCCACGGCGGGCTGGTCGAGCCGGATGGCGAGGTCGAAGGGCCACAGCTGGCCGCCGTGGGTGTGCCCCGACAGCTGCAGGTCGACGCCGGCGGCGCTCGCCTGCTCCACCTGCACGGGCTGGTGGGCCAGCAGCACGACGGGGACGCCGTCGTCCCGGCCGTCCAGGGCGGCGTCGAGGTCCGCGCCGTGCCCGGGGAGGCCGGAGCTCGCCGCGGTCCGGTCGTCGATGCCGGCCAGGTCGAACGAGGCGCTCCCCCGGCGGATCGCCACCCGCTCGTTGCGCAGCACCTCCACCCCGAGCGTGGGCAGGTGGCGCAGCCAGGCGGCCGTGTCGACGAAGTACTCGTGGTTGCCGGTGACGAAGAAGACGCCCTGCTCGCTGACCAGGTCGGCCAGCGGTGCGGCGTCCCCGGCCAGCTCGTCGACGTCCCCGTCGACGAGGTCGCCGACGATGGCGACGACGTCGGGCCGCTGCTCGTTCACGATCTCGACCAGCCGCTCGAAGCGCCGGCCGCCGTAGGTCGCCGACAGGTGCCCGTCGGAGAAGGTGACGATCCGCAGGCCGTCCAGCGCCGGGTCCAGGCGGGGGAGGGTGACCGGGACGCGGCGGACCACCGGCGCGGAGTTGGCCAGGTACAGCCCCGTCCCCGCGGTGCCCAGCGCGAGAGCCCCGGCGGTCACGGCCAGCCCGCGGGCCAGCAGCAGCCGCCGGCCGGGGTCGGCGACACCGCCGTCCCCGGCGGCCGGGTCCGGCACCGGCTCGTCCTCCGGCCCACACGCCGCCGGCACCGGGGCCCGGACCGGCGCGGCCGCCGGCCGGGTGCGGCGGGCCGGGAGGAGCCGGGCCGCCAGGCGCACCGGTTCCAGCGCCAGCAGCGCGAGGAACAGGTAGAACGCCGTCCCCAGCCAGGTGTAGGCCACCCAGTCCAGCGGCGCGGCGACGTCCAGGGGCAGCACGCGGCGGAGCAGGACGGCGGCCGCCGGCAGCGCGCCGAGGACGACGAGCAGCACGGTCAGCCGGCGCCGGACCGGCCCCGGGCGGGTGGTGGCGCGGACGAGCCGGGCCCACAGGTAGCCGTGCAGGAGCAGCAGCGCGAGCAGCACCACCGCGGCGAAGCCGAGCAGGCCGATCAGGGGCACCCCCGGGGTCCGGTCGCCGGGCTCAGGCGCCGGCCGCGGCGGCCCGCACCACGTCGGCCAGGCCGGGCTCCAGCCGCCAGAAGTCGGCCGCGCGGGTCGCGGCCCGGGCCTCCTCCAGCGCGTGCAGCCGGCCCCACGTCCAGGTGGTCTCCCCCGCCGCCCCGGCGGCCCGGCCCAGCCGCAGGCACCAGTCGCGGGTGGCGACCGTGTCCTGCGCGTCCCCCAGCACCTGCTGCACGTCCGCCATGCGCGCCGCCAGCGCCGCGGCCGGCTCGCCCAGCACCGGGACGGCGACCTCGGCGGTGTAGCGCACCCGCTTCGCGGCCTTGCGGACCTCGTGCAGCGGGGAGTCCTGGTCCGGCGCGGCCGCGGTGTCGGCGCGGGCGGCCTCGACCCGCTCGGCCAGCCGCCGTCCCGTGCGCCGGATGGCGGTGGCGAGCACCGGGCCGGCCGGGTCGGTCGCCGCGGCCGCGAGCGGCGGCACGGTCAGCAGCGCGTCGAGGGAGTCCAGCACCGCGAGGTAGCGCCGGTCGGCCAGCAGCCGCAGCGCCTTGCGCCGGCCGGCCTCCTCGTCCTGCACCGCGGCGGTCTGCAGCCGGGCGACGACGGGCCCGCGGACCTGCTCGGCCGGCTGCGCCGCGACCAGCGCGCGCAGGTGGGCCAGCGCCACCTCGCCGTCGCGGGCGGCGGACAGGCCGGCCCCGACCCAGCGCAGCTCCTCGCGCAGCGGGTCGGTGCTCGTGCGCTCCAGCACCGAGCGGAACGCGGCGAGGACGCTGCGCAGCCGCCGGCAGGCCACCCGCAGGTCGTGGATGCCGTCGGGGTGGCCGGTGCGGACCAGCAGGTCGGCGGCCTGCAGCGCCGCGACCTGGCGGCCCAGGGCCGCCAGCACGACGTCGGCGGCGGTCGGGACGGCGGCCGCCGCACCCCGACCCTCCTTGCCCTTCTTCCCCTTCCTGTCCTTCTTGTCCTTCTTCTTCTCGCCCTTGCCCCTGTCCACGCGGTCGCTGGTCTCCCCGGCCTCGGGAGTGGGCTCACCCGGCAGGCGGTCGGCGAGGACCCGGGCCGGCCCGGACGGCGGGGCCGACGCGACCGCACCCGCGGCCAGCAGCGCCTCGACGACGGCCTCCCGCAGCGCCTCGTCGCCGTCCACGAGCACGACCCCGAGCTCGCGCCACGAGGTCGTCGTCGCCGCGGCGTCGGGGCCGGTCGCGAGCGCGGTCCCGGTCACCGTGTCGTCGGCCACCTCCGCGAGCACCCGGCCGTCGGCGGCCAGCACCGGGGTCACCACGCGGGTGGTGGCCAGCGTCGCCACCGCCGTCACCGGGGCGGTCCGCACGATGCCCACCGCCGGCTCCAGCACCGCCTTGGGCGGGACGGTCCGACGCGGACCCAGCGGGTGGCGCCGCTCCTGGCGGGCGTTCCCCCCGGCCGGCAGGTCGAGGTACCAGCCGTCGTCGGGGCCGCCGGTGCGGCGGAGCAGGGTGATGCCGACGCGCGTCAGCCGCAGGTCGGCGGTGTCGAAGCAGGTCGCCGTCAGCCGGTGCTCGGCCGGCTCGCCGACGGCGGCCACGCCCTCGACCGTGGTGAGGTCCGGCAGGGCGAACCCCGGTCCCGGCTCGACCGTGCGCCCGACCTCGACGTGCCCAGCCACCGCGCCGTCCTCCTCGCTGGCGCCGGGTCCTCCGGCGCCGATGATCGCGACCGTAGGCCACGCAGGTGAACGGCGCCCTCCCCCGGATGTTCACCCGGCCGGGCGGATGGGCACGCTGACCGGGGAGAACCGCCCGCGGGGCGGTCCGTGTGAGGGGAGCACCCATGCTGAGCGAGCGCGAGGTGTCCGCCGCCATCGGCAGCCCGGCCTACGGCCCGGACGGCGACCGGATCGGCACGGTCGAGCACTTCTTCGTCGACGACCGCACCGGGGCACCCACCTGGGCGGCCGTGACCACCGGGCTGTTCGGCACGCGGCACTCCATCGTGCCGGCCGTCGACGCGACGTACGTGGACGGCGGCCTGCGGCTGCACGTCACGAAGGACGCCGTCCGCTCGGCACCGCAGCTGGGCGGGGACCACCTCGACCCGGCCGACGAGGCGGAGCTGCGCCGCCACTACGGCCTGGACACCGCCCTGCCGGCCACCCCGGACGTGGCGCCGCGGACCGACCCGGGCCGCCCGGCCGGCCAGGAGGCGGACACCGCCGAGACACCCGTCGTCGCCGCCCCGCCGCCGCCCGGGGTCCCGTCCGCCGCCGTCCCCCCGCCTCCCGTCCCGGCTGCGGCCGTACCCGGGGGCGCCCCCGCCGCCCCGCCGGCCGCACCCCCGGGCACCGACGGCGCCATGGTCCGCAGCGAGGAGCGGCTGCAGGTCCACACCGAGCGGGTCGCCGCCACCCGGGCCCGGCTGGTCAAGTACGTGGTCACCGAGGAGGTGCAGATCACCGTCCCGATCCGCCGGGAGGAGTTCCGCATCGAGGAGGTGCCGATCGACGCGCCCGACCCCGGCCCCGGGGAGTCGCTGGCGGCCCCCGCGGACGCGGCGGGCACGGGGCCGGCGACCTCGCCGATCCCCGCGGTGGCCGGCGCGCTGCCGGAGGAGATCGTGCTGCACGCCGAGCGCCCCGTCGTCACCGTCGAGGTCGTCCCGGTCGAGCGCGTGCGGCTGCGCATCGAGACGATCACCGACACCGAGCAGGTGGCCGGGCAGGTGCGGCGCGAGCAGGTCGTCGTCGACCGGAGCGGCACGCCCGCC
This sequence comes from Blastococcus sp. SYSU D00695, assembly GCF_054050555.1. NCBI lineage: Bacteria > Bacillati > Actinomycetota > Actinomycetes > Geodermatophilales > Geodermatophilaceae > Blastococcus > Blastococcus sp. SYSU D00695. The sequence continues at coordinate 64,067 of NZ_JBJGZP010000016.1, forward strand.
CCGTCCTGAGCCCCTCCCCTCGCCGCCCGCGCGGGGCGGTGAGGGGCGTCAGCCGCGGCGGTCGGGCAGGAACCGCAGCCGCTCGCGGGTCGCCGCGACCTCGGCGGGGTCGACGTCGGCCAGCAGCAGCGTCTCGGCGCCGGCGGCGGTGGCCAGCAGCTCCCCCATCGGGCTGACGACGCGGCTGTCGCCGGCGTGCCCGGTGCCGTCGCCGGCCGCGCCGACGCGGTTGCAGCCGACGACGTAGGCCTGGTTCTCGATGGCGCGCGCCTGCAGCAGCGTCTGCCAGTGCAGCCGCCGGGCCGCCGGCCAGTTCGCCGTCACCAGGTAGACGTCGGTCTCCGGCGCCGCCCGCCAGAAGACGTCGGCGAAGCGCAGGTCGTAGCAGACGAAGGGGGTGACCCGCAGGCCGCCGATCTCGACGGTCAGCGGGCCCTCCCCCGCCCGGAAGCGCTCGTGCTCGCCGCCGTGGGTGAACGGGTGCAGCTTCCGGTAGCGGTGCACGGTGCCGTCCGGGCCGGCGAGCACCAGGCTGTTGTAGGGCAGCTCGCCGTCGGGGGCGATCTCCGGGCAGCTGCCCGCCACCCACACGCCGTGCGCGGCGGCCTGCTCGAGCAGGAACCGCGACGACGGCCCACCCTCGGGCTCGCCGATGCCGGGGGTCATGGAGAAGCCGGTCGAGAAGGTCTCGCTCAGCAGCACCAGCTCCGCGCCCGCGGCGGCGGCGCGGGCCACCTGCGGCGCCAGCCGCGCGAAGTTGGCCGCCCGGTCCTCCCAGACGATGTCGTGCTGGAGCACGCCGACTCTCATGGCCCGATCCTCCCGCCCCGCGTCCCGGCCGGGGGACGCGGGCTCACGCGACCTCGAACCGCACGGAGCGGCGCTCGGGATCGGCCTCCACCAGCCGCACCCGCACGCGGGTGCCCGGGGTGAGGTCGCCGCCGCACCGGGCGCGGATCGCCGGCTCGGCGAGGACGACGGTGCCCCGGGCCCCGTCCGCGTCGACCGCCACCGCCGCGAACTCCTCGCCGACCCGGTCGCGCAGCAGCCACGCCTCCGTCGCGTCGACGGCGGCCCGCTCCACCGCCCGGGTGCGCCGGTCGGAGGCCGCCATCAGCGCGGGGAGCTCGGGCAGGGCCGCGCGCAGGGCCGGGTCCGGCTGCGCCCCGGCCGCCAGCGCCAGGCACACCTCGGTGCCGAAGCGGTCGACCAGGCGCCGCAGCGGGGCGGTGACGTGCGCGTAGGGGGCGCCGACGCCGCCGTGGCCGGTCTGCTCGGGCAGCGCGCCGTCGAAGGGCGTGTAGGCCGCGCCCCGCAGCAGCGCCGCGGCCTCCTCCAGGAAGGCCGCGTGGCCCGGCCGGGCGGGGTCCAGCGCGGCGACCACCGCTCCCGGGGCCGCCCCCTCGGGCCAGTCCACGTCCAGGGCGGGGGCCAGCCGGCGCAGCGCCGCCACCGCCGCGGGGTCGGCCGGGGGCAGGGTCCGCAGCACGCCGACGCCGCCGTCCAGCATCAGCGCGGCCGCGCAGCGCCCGGTCAGCAGCGAGACGGCGGCGTTCCAGCCCTCGACCGGCAGGTCCCCGCGCGCGGTGAGAGTCCAGCCGCCGTCGGGGCCGCGCTCCACCTCCTGCTCGGGCGTGCCCAGCTCGATCGCGCCGCGCTCCTGTGCCTGGCGCTGGAGGAGCCGGCCGAGCTCGGGCAGGAGCCCGACCGGGCCGGGGAGGGTGTCGGTGTCGGCCTGCCGCTGCACCTCCGGGTAGGCGAGCTGGGCGCGGCTGCGGACCCGGGCCCGGCGGACGTCGACCCCGCGGACGGCGCCGTCGCCGTCGAGCCGGATCGTCCAGAGGGCGGCGGCGCGGTCCTGGCCGGGCAGCAGGCTGGCCGCGCCCTCGGAGAGCACCGGCGGGTGCAGCGGCACCCGGCGGTCGGGGGTGTACAGCGTCTGGCCGCGGCGCCGCGCCTCCACGTCGAGGGCACCGCCGGGCCGGACGACGGCGCCGACGTCGGCGATCGCGTAGCTGACCACGTAGCCGCCGCCGTCGCGGGCCAGGTGGACGGCCTGGTCCAGGTCGCGGCTGCCCGGGGGGTCGACGGTGACGAGCGGGAGGTCGGTGGCGTCGTGCGCGGGCAGCGGCGCGGCGGCCGCCGCCTCCGCCTCGGCCAGGACGTCGGCCGGGAACTCCTCGGGCACCTCGAACTCGGCGCGGATCGCCGCGAAGTCCGGCCCGCCGGTGAGCTCGGCGGGCCACCGGGGCGCCCGCCACCCGGCGGTCCCCGTCCGGTTCCACGTGGAACCGGGGCCGGCCGCCGGGACACGGGTCGGCTCCCCGCTCTCTCCCAGGGCCCGCTGCGGTGCTCCCGGAGCCGTCACCCGACGCGCACGTCCTCGACGCCCTCGATGCTGACCACGTCGCCGCGGCGCACCTGCCGGCCGCGTCGCTCCTCGGGCTCGCCGTTGACCCGGACCGCGCCGGTGACCAGCACGTCCTTCACCTGCGCCCCGGTCGGGACGGCGTCGACGAGCTTGAGCAGCTGACCGAGCCGGATCGAGTCCTCACCGGGGCGGAGCGAGACGGTGCGCACGCCGGTCATCCTCCCCCGACGGGGACCAGCTCGTCGCCGACCGCCAGCGGCCCCGGCCGGAGCACCAGCGCGCCGACGGCCAGCACGCCGTCGCGCTCGCGGTACACGGACTTGAGCACCGCGGTGTCCCGGCCGATGCCGCCGGGCTGGGGGCGGGTGACCATCACGCAGCGCGGCACCGGCTTGATCACGTCGAGCTCCACCCCGCCCAGCCGCACCCGCCGGCCGACCAGCGCGTCCTCGCCGGACCCGGTGAGGACGACGTTGGACCGGAAGCGCCGCCGGTCCCAGTCGCCCAGCGTCCCGGCCGAGACCAGGGAGACGCGGGTGCGGTCGCTGTCGTGGAAGGCGCCGCGCGCGCCCTCGAAGGCGTCCCAGGCGAACTCGCCCCCGTCGCGCAGGTCGTAGGGGTTCTCGTACCGCCGCTGCCCGGGCACGTCACCGGCCGCGCGCAGGGTCACCGGCCGGCCGAGCCAGCCGGACAGGACGGCGTCGTCGGTGGTGGCGGTGCCGTCGGGGAGCACGACCTCGACCCGGCCGTCCTCGGCGAGCCGGCCGGAGGCGAACAGCAGGTCGGGCACCCGGCGGGCGGTGAGGCCCATGCCGGTCGACGCGTCGAACAGCGCCCACTGCCGGTCGCCGGCCAGCCCCTCCGCCCCCACCTCGGTCGCCTCGACCCGCTGCCCCTGCAGCGACTTCACCGGGTAGCTCCACAGCTCCGCGACGCGCATCACGCGGCCGGCTCCCAGGTCAGCGTCCAGGTGCCCGACCAGGTGCTGGCCGGCTCGAGGACGACCAGGTCGGTGCCGTCGGCCAGCGCGTTTGGCGGGCACGTCATGGGCTCGACCGCGACGCTGCGCCGCCGCTGGCCGGGCGGCAGCGTGTCGCCGGTGTAGACCTGCAGCCAGCGCCAGGCCCCGTCGACGCCGAGCTCGACCGCGCCGGCGGTACCGCGCAACCGCACCCGCGCGACGCCGTCGTCGTCGCGGTCCAGGTCGGTGAGCGGGGTGTCGATCGCCCGGTCGCCGATGCGGCCGACCGCGCCGTCGAACGCCGTCCGCTCGCCGGTGGGCAGGCCTCCGTCGGTGACCAGCGCGGTGCGGGCCGGGACCGTGAGCTCGGCGTCGGCGATGCCGCCGTCCGCCGTCGCCCCGACCGACAGGTACGGGTGCATGCCGACGCCGAGCGGCGCGGGCTCGGCCGAGGCGTTGCGCACCCGCACGGTGACGGTGAGCTGCCGTGGCGCCAGCGCGTAGTCCAGCGCCACGAGGAGCCGGAACGGGTAGCCGGGGCGCGGCTCGACGGTGGTGCCGACGGTGACGGCGTCGGAGAAGCGGCTGAGCACGCCGAACGGCTGCCAGGAGAGCAGCCCGTGCGCGGCGTTGGGCTTGTCCGGGGAGGCGACGTCGAGCTGCAGGTCGCGGCCGGCCCAGCGCCACCGCCCGTCGCGGAGCCGGTTGGGCCAGGGCAGCAGCAGCCCGCCGCGCCGTCCCGACGGGACGGTGCCGGCGGGGTAGCCGTCGACGACGTCCCAGTCGCCGCAGGTGAGCGCCCGGATGCCCCCGCCGCGCAGGTCGACGGCGAGCCGGGCGTCGTCGCGGACGAGCTCGACGTCGGCCGGCTGGATCGACGGCCAGGAGGTCTGCGGCGGCGCGCTCATGCGGGCAGCCCACCACACCCGGCGCGGTCAGCCCAGCGTGTGGTCGAGGACCAGCACCGCCCCGGACGACGCCGGTCGCCCCGCCGCCCGATCCCGCCGAGATGCGCATGGCGGTCGTCATCAGGGGATCGGTGGCGACCACCGTGCGGATCTCGGCGGGATCCAGGTGGACGACGGGTCCGGTCCACGCCCGGTCCGTCACGCCGGGCCGAGCACCCGCTCGTAGAAGAGGGAGGAGCCGGCGTCGGGTGCGCCGGCGTAGGCGCCGAAGGCCGCGACCGGCCGGTAGCCCGCGCTCTCGTAGAGGCCGACGGCCTCCGGCTGGCGCGGCCCGGTCTCCAGCCGCAGCGTCGTCCAGCCCCGGGCGAGCGCCGCCTCCTCGAGCGCGGTCAGCAGCCGGCGGGAGAGCCCGCGCCCGCGGGCCGCGGGGTCGACGTACATCCGCTTGAGCTCGGCGGCGCCGCCCTCCAGCGGGCGCAGCGCGCCGCAGCCGACCGCCGTCCCGGCGGCGTCGCGGGCGACCAGCACCACGGCGACGTCGGCGGCCGAGGGAGGCGTGCCGGGCTCGGTGTCGCCGCCGTAGCGGGCGCGGAGCTCGGCCTGCTGGGCGGCGGTCAGGGCGCGCACGTCGGGGTCGTCCCAGGCGGCGGAGACGACGGCGAACGCGGTCACCGGCCCGCCCTCACAGCGTGATCCCGTGCAGCAGCAGGGCCGCCAGCTCGCGGTAGGCCGCGGCGTCGGAGAGGCCGGTGGCCCGGCCGGTCTCGCCGCGGCCGATGCGGAACATCAGCGTGGTCACGGTGTCGGCGACCAGCGCCGGGTGCACCTGCCGGAACCGCCCGGCCGCCACGCCCTCGTCGACGAGCTCGCGGACCCGGTCGGCGGCCAGCGCGGTGTGCCGCTCGTAGACGGCGCGGGCGGGGGCGAAGGCCTCCAGGTCGCGGCGGAAGGCCGGCCCGGCCGGGGCGAGGGCGCCGGCGACGGCGGCGAGGTAGGCGGTGACCCGCAGCGCCGGGTCGTCCTCGTCGACGGCCTGCGCCTCCACGGCCGCGGCGGCCTTGCGGAAGAAGTGCCGCACCACCCGCGCGGCCAGCTGCTCCTTGCTCTCCGCGAGCGCGTAGAGGGTGCTCTTCGAGCAGTGCAGCCGGTCGGCCAGACCGTCGAGGGTGAACGAGGCGAACCCCTCCCGCAGGAAGAGCTCCTCCAGCTGGTCGAGCAGCTGCGCCTGGCGGGCGGTGAGCACGCGCTCGCCCGCCGTCCGGATGCCCGTGTCCATGCCACCTCCCGCGCCGACCGACCCGCCAGCTTCCTCCTGAACGAGAGACAGTACTGCGGTACCGTCGTCAGTACTGTTCCCGCACGGACGGAGGCCTCGTGCCCGTCGACCGCGAACTGCCCACCCCCGAGGCCGCCGACCTCCTCGCCCTCACCCGCGAGATCGCCGACGCCGAGCTCGCGCCGCGGGCCGCGGCGTACGAGCGGGAGGAGCGCTTCCCCCGCGAGGTGTTCACCCTGCTCGGCGAGGCCGGGCTGCTCGGCCTGCCCTTCGGGGAGGACGGCGGCGGCGGCGGCCAGCCGTACGCGGTCTACCTGCAGGTCGTCGAGGAGCTCGCCGCCCGCTGGGCCAGCGTCGCGCTCGGCGTCAGCGTGCACACGCTCGCCTGCTTCCCCGTCGACCGCTTCGGCAGCGACACCCAGCGGCGGGAGTGGCTGCCGGAGATGGTCGGCGGCCGGCTGCTCGGCGCCTACGCGCTGTCGGAGGCCCACGCCGGCTCCGACCCGGCCGCCATGCGCGCCACCGCGCGGGCCACCGGCGAGGGCTGGACCGCGACCGGGGAGAAGGCCTGGGTCACCCACGGCGGGCACGCGGACTTCTACTCCACATTCCTGCGCACGGCGGACGACGACGGCGGCACCGCGGTCTCCTGCTTCCACCTCACCCCCGACCTCGACGGCCTCAGCGCCGCCCGGCCCGAGGAGAAGATGGGTCTGACCGCCTCGACGACCGCGGCGATCCGGCTGGACGACGTCCCGGTGCCCGCCGACCGGCTGGTCGGCGGGCGCGGCCGCGGCCTGGGCATCGCGCTGGCCGCCCTGGACTCCGGGCGGCTGGGGGTCAGCGCCGTCGCCGTCGGGCTCGCCCAGTCCGCCCTCGACGTCGCCGTCGCCTACGCGTGCGAGCGGGAGGCGTTCGGACGGCGCATCGTCGACCACCAGGGCCTGTCGTTCCTGCTGGCCGACATGGCCGCCGCCGTCGAGTCCGCCCGCGCGACCTACCTGGCCGCGGCCCGCCGCAAGGACGCCGGCAAGGACTACGCGCGGCAGGCCAGCATCGCCAAGCTGGTGGCCACCGACGCCGCGATGAAGGTGACGACCGACGCCGTGCAGGTGCTGGGCGGGGCCGGCTACACCCGCGACCACCCGGCCGAGCGGTACATGCGCGAGGCCAAGGTCATGCAGATCTTCGAGGGCACCAACCAGATCCAGCGGATGGTGATCGGCCGGCACCTCGCCCGGGAGGCGGCTCCCGCCGCGGGCTGAGCCAGGTCAGACTGGGCCCATGCCCGAGCCGCACCTCCGCGCCGCCGACACCGACCGCGCCGCCGTCGCCGCCCTCCTCGGCGAGCACATGGCCGCCGGCCGCCTCACCGTCGCCGAGTACGAGGACCGGCTGGCCCGCGCCTACGCGTCACGGACCTACGGCGAGCTCGACGCGCTGACCACGGACCTGCCGGCGCTGCCCGCCGCGCCGCCGGCGACCCGGCCGGACCCGGCCCCGGCCGTCGGCACGTCGGGGAGCACCGCGCCGGCGCACGGGCCGACGGCCTCGCCGGCGTGGGCCTGGGCCGCCTGGGGCGGGACCCGGGCGGCCGCCTGGGCGAGCTGGCTGTCGACCGCGGTCATCGTCACCAGCATCTGGCTGATCACCTCGCTGGTGTCCGGGGACTGGCTCTACCCCTGGCCGATCTGGGTGGTCGGCCCGTGGGGCGCGGTGCTGCTGGCGCAGACCCTCACCGAGGGCCGCCGCGGCGAGGGGCCCGGCGACGAGGGCCCCCGCCGACTGCCCTCCTGACGGGACGGGGACGTCGGTGGCCGGGTGCACGCTGCCGGCATGGACGACCTCCTCACCGGCGCTGCTGCAGCTCTACGTGCGCGACGCCGACGCGGTCCTCGCCCGGGCCCGGGCGGCCGGCGCCGACGTCGTGACCGAACCGACGCCCTTCCACGGCGGGCAGCGGCTGGCGCGCTTCGTCGACCCCTGGTCCGGCGTCTGGTGGCTGTTCGAGCGCGGCCCTGGCAGCACCGCGCCCACCGAGGGCCCCGACGAGCCGCCGTCCTGGCGGCCGGACCCCGCCGCCCCGCCCAGCTACGCCCACCGCACGATCGACGAGACGATGACCGGCCTCGCGCGGCACCGGGACCGACCGGCCCCCTGACGACGAGGAGCCGGCACCCTGGGGGTGCCGGCTCCTCGTGCTGGTGGGCAAGGGGGGAGTTGAACCCCCACGTCCTCTCGGACACACGGACCTGAACCGTGCGCGTCTGCCATTCCGCCACTTGCCCGGACGCAGGACAGACAGTAGCAGCCGCCGCGGGCCGTCCCTGGCCAGGGGGTCGGGCAGGTGCCGGCGCCGTGTCGACACCGGATCGGCACCGGGGAGTCGCGGCTTCCTGACCGGTCCGGGGAGCCGCACCCGGCTACGATCACGGGTGGACCGACGTCGGTGGGGAACGAGCCTGGAGGAGCGACTGTGGGTGTGCTGCAGCGCTTCGAGCGGCGCCTGGAGGGGATGGTCGGGCTGGCCTTCGCCCGCCTCTTCAAGGGCAAGGTCCACCCCGCGGAGATCGCCAAGGCGCTGACCCGCGAGGCCGACGAGCAGCGCTCCGTCATGGGCGAGGGCCGGGTGCTCGCACCCAACGTCTACGACGTCCGGCTGGGCCGCGCCGACTTCGACAACCTCTCCGAGTGGTCCGAGCAACTGGCCGCCGAGCTGGCCGACATGGTCGCCGAGCACGTCGCGTCCGAGGGCTACCAGCTGTTCGGCGAGGTGCAGGTCCGCCTGGAGCTCGACGAGTCGCTGCGCACCGGGGTGTTCGAGGTCGGCTCGCACGTCGCCGACCCGGCGCGGCCCGCCTCCCGGGTGGACGCCGTGCCGGTCCCGGCCGCGCCGCTGACCGGCGAGGGCGTGCCGCCGCTGCCGCCGCTGCCGGGCCGGATGGCCACCGACACCGGCCGCCAGCACCCGTCCGCGGTCGTCGGCCGCGCGGGCTCGCGGCCCGGGGTCACGCACGTGCTCCTCGTCGACGGGCCCGGCACCCGGCACGAGCTGTCCACCGGCCGCAACGTCATCGGCCGCGGCACCGACGCCGACATCCGCCTGCCCGACACCGGGGTCAGCCGCAAGCACGTCGACGTCGTCCTCGACAGCGGGACGGCGTTCGCGGAGGACCTCGGGTCCACCAACGGCACCCTGGTCAACGGCCGGCGGATCACCCGCCAGCCGCTGGCCGACGGCGACGTCATCCGCATCGGACACTCCGTGCTGGTCTACCGGCAGGACGGCGCGTGAGGGCGCTCGTGAGCCCGCACACCGCCGGGACGGCGGCGCCGTGACGGCCGAGATCGTCCTGCAGATCTTCCGGTTCGGCTTCCTCCTGCTGCTCTGGCTGTTCATCTTCGCGGCCTTCCGCGTGGTCCGCGCCGACCTGTTCGGCGGCCGGGCCGGGCGCGTGGCCGCCGTCCCCCCGCGGGCGGCGACCCCCGGCAGGCGCCGCGGCAAGGGACCCAAGACACTGGTGGTGACCGCCGGCCCGCTGACCGGCACCCGCATCACCCTCGGCGAGCAGCCGATCCTCATCGGCCGGGCGGACGACTCCACCCTCGTGCTCACCGACGACTTCGCCAGCTCCCGGCACGCCCGGCTGACCAACAGGGGTGGCCAGTGGTACGTCGAGGACCTGGGCTCCACCAACGGCACGTTCCTGGACCAGCAGCGGGTCCAGGGGCCGCTGCTGGTCGGCCTCGGCCAGCCGATCCGGATCGGCCAGACGGCGCTGGAGCTCCGGTCGTGAGCGCCGAGACCCCGGAGGGCCTCCCCCGATGACCCTCGCCCTGCGCTACGCGGCGCGCTCGGACCGCGGCCTGGTCCGCGGCAACAACCAGGACTCGGTGTACGCCGGCCCGCGGCTGCTCGCCGTCGCCGACGGCATGGGCGGGCACGCCGCCGGCGACGTCGCCAGCAAGGTGGTCATCGCCGCGCTCGAGCACCTGGACGAGGACGCGCCGCCCAGCGACATGCTGCAGGCCCTGCGGGCCGCGGTGTTCGACGGCAGCGAGCACCTGCGCGAGGTGATCCGGGAGTCCCCGCAGCTGGAGGGCATGGGCACCACGCTCACCGCCGTCCTGTTCGCCGGCGGCCGGCTGGCCCTGTGCCACGTCGGCGACTCCCGCGCCTACCTGCTGCGCGACGGCGAGCTCAGCCAGATCACCCACGACGACACGTTCGTGCAGACGCTGATCGACGACGGCCGGATCACGCAGGAGGAGGCCAACCACCACCCGCAGCGGTCGCTGCTGCTGCGCGCGCTGAACGGCCAGGACGTCGACCCCGACCTGTCGATGCGCGAGGCCCGGGCCGGCGACCGCTACCTGCTGTGCTCCGACGGCCTGTCCGGCGTCGTGAGCGAGGAGACCATCGCCACCACGCTGATGGACCCCGACCCGCAGTCGTGCGCGGACCGGCTGATCGAGCTGGCGCTGCGCAGCGGCGGTCCGGACAACATCACCGTGATCGTCGCCGACGTCGTCGAGGACGACGGCACCGGCGGCTACATCGAGCCGGTCGTCGACGGCGCCGCCGGGGCCAACGTCGGGCAGCGCGCCGTCGACCCGGGCTCGGCCGCCGGCCGCGCGGCCCTGGCCGACCCGCCGCCGTCCCCGCCGCCGGTCGCCCCGATGGCCTCGGCCCCGGCGCCCGACCGCCGGCGCACCCGCCGCCGCTGGTGGGCCGCGCTCGCGGCGCTGCTGGTGCTGGCCGGCGCCGGTGTCGGCGCCTACGCGTGGGTGCAGGACCACTGGTTCGTCGGCGTCGACGAGGACAGCGACACGGTCGCCGTCTTCCGCGGGATCAACGCCTCGGTGCTCGGTTTCGACCTCTACCGCGAGGCGAGCGACACGGGCATCGCGCTGACCGACCTGAGCCAGGACATCCGCGCCAAGGTGGAGGACGGCATCACCGTCGTCGACCGGGAGGCGGCCGACGCGCGCGTGGCCATGCTGCGCGAGCAGACTCTGCCGGTCTGCCGGGAGCGCGGCCAGCGCACGACCAGCGCCCCGCCGAGCGTGCCGGCGCCGCTGGACCCGAGCCAGCCCACCGCCGACCCCGGCGTCCCGGGCGGCCTCGCCACGACCGCGCCGGTCCCGCCGTCCTCGGCGGCCCCCTCGTCGTCGGCACCGCAGACCTCCGCGCGGGAGACCACCGCGTCGTCCGGCTCGGGACGGGACTGCCGGGAGGCGGAGTGATGGGCGCCCCGCCCGCCGACCCGCGGCCGGCGGGGCAGGGGACGGGCCCGGGCACGGGCCAGGGCCCCACGGCGCCGCCCACGCGCCGCGGGACCGAGCTGGCCATGCTCGCCGCCGCCGTCGTCATCACCCTCGTCGCGCAGGCGATCGTCGACATCACCCTCACCGGCTCGCTGCGCGCGGACCTGGCGACGTTCGGCAGCTGGTTCACCGCGCTGTGGGTCGTGATGCACCTGGTCGTGCGGCGCTTCGCGCCCTACGCCGACCCGCTCCTGCTGCCCGCGGTCGCGCTGCTGACCGGGCTGGGGCTGACCATGATCCACCGGCTGGACCTCGCCGGGGACCAGGTCGGGGCCACCGCCACCCGGGAGGACGCCCCGGTCCAGCTGGTCTGGGCGACGCTCGGCGTGGCGCTGTTCGTCGCCGTGCTGCTCGTCGTCCGCGACCAGCGGCTGCTGTCCCGGTTCGCCTACACGCTGGCCCTGGTCGGCCTGCTGCTGCTCGCGCTGCCCGCGGTGCTGCCCGCGTCGATCTCGTCGGTCAACGGCGCCAAGATCTGGATCCGCCTCGCCGGGTTCAGCATCCAGCCCGGTGAGTTCGCCAAGATCTGCCTGATCGTCTTCTTCGCCGCCTACCTCGTCGACAAGCGCGACGTGCTCGCGCTGGCCAGCCGCCGGGTGATGGGCCTGGAGGTGCCGCGCGCCCGCGACCTGGGCCCGGTGCTGGTGGCCTGGATGCTGTCCATCCTCGTGCTGGTCTTCGAGCGGGACCTGGGCAGCTCGCTGCTGCTGTTCGGCATCTTCGTGGTGATGCTCTACATCGCCACCGAACGGTCGAGCTGGCTGCTCATCGGCGTCGGCCTGTTCGGCGCCGGCGCGTTCCTGGCCTACCAGCTGTTCGGCCACGTGCAGGTCCGCGTGGACACCTGGCTGGACCCCTTCGCCTACCGCGACACCGGCGGCTTCCAGCTCGTGCAGTCGCTGTTCGGGCTCGGCACCGGCGGGCTGTTCGGCGCCGGGCTGGGCGGCGGGCGCCCCGACGAGGTGCCGGTCGCCAAGAGCGACTTCATCGCCGCCGCGATCGGCGAGGAGCTCGGCCTGTTCGGCCTGGTCGCCGTCATCGTCCTCTACCTCGTGCTGGTGGAGCGCGGGCTGCGCAGCTCGCTGATCGTCCGCGACGCCTTCGGCAAGCTCCTCGCCGCCGGCCTGTCCTTCGCGATCGCCTGGCAGGTCTTCGTCGTGCTCGGCGGCGTCACCGGCCTGCTGCCGCTGACCGGCCTCACCACCCCGTTCGTCGCCTACGGCGGGTCGTCGCTGGTCGCCAACTTCGCGCTGCTGGCGGTCCTCGTGCGCATCAGCGACGCCGCGCGCCGGCCGGCCGCGCCGCCGGTCCCGCCCGGCGCCCCGCCGCAGGCCACGCTCGGCGAGGCCCCGACCGAGGTGGTCCGCCCGTGAACGCCCCGCTGCGCCGCGTCGCGATCAGCGTGCTCGTGCTGTTCACGCTGCTGATCGTCAACGTCAACTACATCCAGGTGGTCCGCTCCGAGGAGCTGCGCGCCGACCCGGGCAACCGCCGGATCATCGTCGAGGAGTACGACCGCCAGCGCGGCTCGATCGTCGTCGACGGCACCGAGGTCGCCCTGTCGGTCGCCACCTCCGACGACCTCACCTACCTGCGGCAGTACCCGCAGGGCCCCACGTACGCGGCCGTGACCGGCTACTACTCGTTCCTCTACGGCGCGACCGGCATGGAGCGCGCCGAGAACGACGTGCTGACCGGGGAGGACGCGCGGCTGTTCACCCGCCGGCTCGCCGACATCTTCACCGGCCGCGACCCCTCCGGCGGCGACGTCGTCCTCACCCTGGACCCCGCGGTGCAGGAGGCGGCGATGGCCGGCCTCGACGGCGTCACCGGGGCCGTCGTCGCGCTCGACCCCGCCACCGGCGCGGTGCTGGGTATGGCGAGCACGCCCACCTACGACCCCAACCAGCTCTCCACCCACGACGGGGCGGCCAACCGCGAGTACGCGGCCCAGCTCGAGGCCGCCGACCGGGACCCGCGGCTGAACCGGGCGATCAGCGACAACTACCCGCCCGGGTCGGTCTTCAAGGTCATCGTGTCGGCCGCGGCCCTGTCCACTGGCGACTACACGCCGGACACGGTCATCCCGGCGCCGGACGTGCTGACGCTGCCGGGCACCTCCAGGCAGCTGGAGAACTTCAACGGCTCCCGGTGCAGCAGCTCCGGCGAGCAGCCGCTGATCGACGCGCTGACGATCTCCTGCAACACGGCGTTCGCCCAGCTGGGCATCGACCTCGGCGAGGACCGCGTCCGCGAGATGGCCGAGGCGTTCGGCATGACCGGCGAGGGGCTGACCATCCCGCTGGAGACGGCGGGCAGCAGCGTCGGCGACATCGAGAGCGACGCCGCCCTCGGGCAGACCTCGATCGGGCAGCGCGACGTCCGCATGACCCCGCTGCAGGCAGCGATGGTGGCCGCGGCGGTCGCCAACGACGGCACGCTGATGACGCCCTACCTGGTCGACCAGCTGCGCGCCCCCGACCTCACGGTGATCGAGCAGACCGACCCCGACGAGCTCTCCGAGCCGGTGAGCCCCGAGGTGGCCGACCAGCTGACCCGGATGATGGTCAGCGTCGTCGCCAACGGCAGCGGCCGCGCGGCCCGCATCCCGGGCGTCGAGGTCGCCGGCAAGACCGGCACCGCCCAGGTCGCCCCGGGCGTGCCCGACCACAACTGGTTCGTCGGGTTCGCCCCCGCCGACGACCCGCAGATCGCCGTGGCGGTCTTCGTCGCCAACGGCGGGGGTACGGGTGGCGACGTGTCCGCACCGATCGCGCGCCAGGTCATGCAGGCCTACCTCGACGAGCAGGGCGACTGATGGCGCTGACGACGGGCACCGTCCTGGCCGGGCGGTACGAGATCACCTCGCCCATCGCCACCGGCGGCATGGGCGAGGTGTGGCGGGCCCGCGACCGCGTGCTGGACCGCGTCGTCGCCGCGAAGGTGCTGCGCAGCGAGTTCACCGGCGACCCGAGCTTCGTGGCCCGGTTCCGCAACGAGGCCCGGCACACCGCGGCCCTGTCGCACCCCAACATCGCCTCGGTCTACGACTACGGCGAGACCGAGGACGAGCGCAACCCCGGCCAGCGGCTCGCGTTCCTGGTCATGGAGCTGGTCGAGGGCCAGCCGCTGGTGACGATCCTGCACGAGGAGGGCAGCCTCCCCGTCGACTGGACGCTGCACGTGCTCGGCCAGTCCGCCGACGGCCTCTCGGCCGCGCACGCCGCCGGCGTGGTGCACCGCGACATCAAGCCGGGCAACCTCATCGTCCGTCCCGACGGCGTGGTGAAGCTGACCGACTTCGGCATCGCCCGCGCCCGCGACGCCACGCCGCTCACCCGCACCGGCATGGTCGTCGGCACCGCGCAGTACCTCTCCCCCGAGCAGGCGCAGGGGTTCGAGGTGACCGCCGCCTCCGACGTCTACTCCCTCGGCGTGGTGGGCTACGAGTGCCTCACCGGCTCCCGGCCCTTCGACGGCACCTCCCAGGTCGCGATCGCGCTGGCGCACATCAACCGGCCCCCGCCGCCGCTGCCGTCCGACGTCCCGCTCGCCGTCCGGCAGCTGCTGGAACGGGCGCTGGCCAAGGCCCCCGAGGACCGCTTCGACGACGGCGCCGCCTTCGCCGCCGCCATCCGCGCCGTGGCCGCCGCCGTCGGCAGCCGCGCCCCGGCCGGCACCGGCATCGTCCCGATCTCCGCGGCGACCACCCAGGTGGTCACGATGCCGGAGGAGGAGTGGCCCACCTCCGCCGGGCACGACGAGGAGCCGGCCACCCAGGTGCTGGACGCGGCGCCGGTGGCCGCCGCCGCGGCCGGCACCGGCCGGCACAGCGCGGCCCGGCCGCTGCCGCCGCTGCAGGGGCCGCCCACCGGCGGCGGGCCGGTGGACCCGGATCCGGCCGGCCCCGCGCCCCGGGGCAACCGGCGGTGGCTGTGGGTGGTCGCGGCGGTCCTGCTCGTGGCGCTGCTCGGCGGCGTGGCCTGGTTCGTGTCGACCGCGGGCAACGACGCGGCGGACGGCGGTGGCGGCGGCTCCAGCCGCAGCAGCGCCGCCACCACGACGGCCCCGTCGGCGACCGCGACCGACGCGCTGCTGACCCTCGACACCAGCCAGCTGATCGGCCGGGACGTCGACGACGCCACCGCGGTGCTGGACGCCGCCGGGTTCGACGACGTCGTCCGGGAGGACGCGAGCGAGGCCCAGCTGCTGGCCCTCGGCCGGAGCGTGTCCGAGAACGAGGTGGTCGACGTCTCCCCGCCGAGCGGGCAGGTCGCCGCCGGCACGCAGATCGTCCTGTTCGCCGCCGCCGCCGACTGGTCGCCGCCGGCCACCGACACCGGCACGGACGAGGGCGACGACGACGGAGGCGGTGCCGGCACCACCGCCGAGGAGTCCACGACCGACGACGACACGACGGACGAGAGCACCACCCCGGCGCCGTCCGGTTCCACGTCACCGAGCTCCACGGCGGGCGAGCAGCCCGCCCCCGGCAGCACGCTGCCGCCCCCGCCCTCGGAACCGTCCACCCCCTCGGTCCCGCCCACCGACCCCGAGGCTGCCGAGGGCCCTGTGGCGCAGGGTGCAGACGCGTGATCGACCCCCCACGCGCGGTGACGGGTCCGTCCCTGTCGGTCGATACGCTGCCGGGCGGCCCGCGGTGCGCGGCGCCACGGCAGCGCTCCAGCCCCGCTCGGAAGGACCCGCGATGACCACCCCCCAGGTGCTCGGCGAGCGCTACGAGATCGGCGGGGTGCTCGGCCGCGGCGGCATGGCAGAGGTCCACCGCGGCCGCGACCTCCGGCTGGGCCGCGAGGTGGCCGTGAAGGTCCTGCGCAGCGACCTCGCCCGCGACCCGTCGTTCCAGGTGCGGTTCCGCCGCGAGGCGCAGGCGGCCGCCTCGCTGAACCACCCGGCGATCGTCGCCGTCTACGACACCGGCGAGGACCGCGGGCCCACGGGGAACACGCCCTACATCGTCATGGAGTACGTCGAGGGCGAGACGCTGCGCGACGTGCTGCGCCGCGAGGGCGTCCTCGAGCCGCGCCGGGCGATGAGCCTGGCCGCCGACATCTGCGGCGCCCTGGACTTCTCCCACCGCAACGGCATCGTCCACCGCGACGTGAAGCCCGGGAACGTGATGATCACGCCCGCGGGCTCGGTCAAGGTCATGGACTTCGGCATCGCCCGCGCCGTCTCCGACTCCGCGGCCACGATGACCTCGACGGCCGCCGTCATCGGCACCGCGCAGTACCTCTCCCCCGAGCAGGCCCGCGGCGAGGGCGTCGACGCGCGTTCCGACGTCTACTCCCTGGGCTGCCTGCTCTACGAGCTCGTCACCGGCGCGCCGCCCTTCACCGGGGACTCCCCCGTGTCGGTGGCCTACCAGCACGTGCGCGAGGACCCGCGGCTGCCGTCGTCGATCAACCCGGCGATCCCGGCCGAGCTGGACTCGATCCTGCTCAAGGCCATGAGCAAGAACCCGGCCAACCGCTACCAGTCGGCCGCGGAGATGCGCAACGACCTGCTGCGGGCGCTGGCCGGCCAGCGGGTCGAGGCCACCCCGGTGCTCGGCGAGGCCGAGCGCACCGCCGTCATCGGCGCCGTCCCCTCGGGTCCCGGCCGCGCCGGCGAGCACTGGGACGACGACGACGAGGCCGCCGCCCGCCGGCGCAAGCGGAACCGGATCATCGCCGCGGCGGTGGCGGGGCTGCTGCTGATCGGCGCCGTCGTCGGCATCGCCCTGCTGCTCAACGGCGGGGACGACGACAACGCCGACGCCCCGGCCACCGTCGCCGTGCCCGCAGGGCTGGTCGGGATGGCGCAGGCCGACGCGGAGGCCGCCATCACCGGGGCCGGGCTCGTCGTCGGCGACGTCACCGAGCAGGAGGTCACCGACGAGACGCAGGTCGGGAACGTGCTCTCGACGGACCCGGCCAGCGGTGCCGAGGTGGACGAGGGCACGGAGGTCGCGCTGGTCGTCGGCGTCGCGCCGGACGCGATCACCGTCCCGCCGGTGCGCAACCTGTCGGAGGAGGACGCCCGGACCGCCATCGAGAACGCCGGTTTCACGGGGAACGTGAACTCCGACTCCGCGGACTCCCTGCAGCCCGAGGGCACCGTCGTCGGCTCGGATCCGCAGCAGGGCACCTCCGTGCCTGCGGACACGACCATCACCCTGTCGGTCTCCGACGGCGACGCCGAGATCCCGGTGGTGACCGGCGACCAGGCCGCCGCGCAGCAGACCCTGCGCGCCGCCGGGTTCACCAACGTCTCGGCCGAGGAGGAGGAGTCCGACCAGCCGGCCGGCACCGTCCTCGGTACGACGCCCGCGGCGGGCCAGCAGGCCACCGCGGACGCCGCGATCGTCGTCCGGGTCTCGTCCGGCCCGGCGCAGCCGACGACCATCCCCGTCCCCACGGTGACCCCGGGCTCGGCCGCAGGGCCCGCCTACACGGCGCTCCAGAGCGCGGGTTTCACGAACATCGCCGTCATCGACACCAACGGTGCCGAGGCCTCTCCGGTGAACGCAACGGTCGTCCGCACGGACCCGGCCGCGGGAACCCCGCTGGAGCCAGGCGACCGCCTCGTGTTGATCGTGCAGCCGCCGACCTCGGGGAACGGCAACGGGGGGAACCGGGGGACGGGCGCCGGGATCGGCCCCCACCGGCCCCCCGCCGCGCGGGGCCCCACCCGGCCGGGGGCCGCCCCTCGCTGCGTCCGGGGACCGGTGGAGCGCTCAGGCGGTGACGGTGGACAGCCGCCGTGCGCTCGCCGCCGCCGCCTCGACGACCGCGGGGTCGGGCGCCTGACCGCAGGTCGCCAGCCAGGTGGCCAGCATCTGGTGACCGCCCTGGGTGAGCACCGACTCGGGGTGGAACTGCACGCCCTCGATGGGCAGCTCCCGGTGGCGCAGCGCCATCACGACGCCGGACGGCGTGTGCCCGGTCACCTCGAGCTCGTCGGGCACCGTGGCCAGGTCGACGGCCAGCGAGTGGTAGCGCGTGGCGGTGAAGGGCGAGGGGAGCCCGGCGAGGACGCCGACCCCGTCGTGCACGACCTCGCTCGTCTTGCCGTGCAGCAGCTCCGGCGCGCGCACGACCTCGGCGCCGAAGGCCTCGGCGATGGCCTGGTGCCCCAGGCAGACCCCGAGGACCGGGGTCCCGGCCTCGGCGGCCGCACGCACCATCGGCACGGTGACGCCCGCGTCGGCGGGCGTGCCCGGTCCGGGCGAGAGGAGGACGCCGGCCACGTCGAGGCCGGGGAGCTCGTCCACGGTGACGGCGTCGTTGCGCCGGACGATGCAGCGCACGCCGAGCTGGCCCAGGTACTGGACCAGGTTGTAGACGAAGCTGTCGAAGTTGTCGACGACGAGGACGGGCCGGCTCACGCCCCCTGTGTACACCGTCGCGCCGACCCGGCCCACGGGGGTTCTCCCCACCCGGGGAGCGCGGGCCGCGGCGGGTGATGTGCGCCGGCGGCGCGCTCTCCGGGCCGGGAGGCGCCGCGGGCGCACATCACCCGGCCACCGGCCCGGGGTGGCGGCCGGTTCAGCCGGCGGGGGTGGCGTACTCGAGGGCCGGGGTGCCCGGGTGCGCCGGCAGGTCGACCGAGGTGCTGCCGCGCACGGAGAAGGTGAGCCCGAACGCGGCCACGGCGTCCTGGAAGACGCCCACCTGGGGCGAGGCCGCCAGCTGGTCGAGGAACGCGTCGAGGTCGCCGATCGCGCTGATCTGGAACGGCGGGGAGTACGTCCGCCCCTCCAGCAGCAGCACGTTGCCCACGCAGCGGACGGCGCTCGTGGCGATCAGCCGCTGGTCCATGACGGCCACCCCGTCCGCGCCGGCCGCCCACAGGGCGTTCACGACCGCCTGGACGTCGCTCTGGTGGATGACGACGTCGTCGGGTCGCGCGCCGCGGGGCAGCGATCCGTCGGGCAGGCGCGGCGCGTCGTCGAGGACGATCCGCACCCCGGGGCCGGTGAGCGCCTCCATGCCCGCCGAGAGCGTGAGCGCGTCGGCCTCGGTCCGGGCGGCGGCCACGGCGCCGTCCTGGGAGGCCGCCTGGTCGGTGAGCCGGTCGATCTGCGCGCCGAGCTCCTCGGCCTCCGCCGTCTGCTCCTCCAGCGCGTCCCGGCGCTGGCCGATCAGCCCGGAGAGCTCGATGACCTCACCGCCGCGCAGGTCGGTGCCGCGGGCCGTCTGCCCGGACGTGGCGAAGAGCAGGCCGGCCGCGAGCGCCACGATCGGCACCAGCGCCGCCCAGGCCGAGCGGCGTCCGCCCGGCCGGCGGGCGGACCGGGCACGCAGGCGCTGCAGCGGCACGCGCACCTCCTCGCCCGGCGGCGGTGGACTCCCCCGCGGGGGTCGGGCACCGGCGTCGATGACCCACCGCCCGTCCTCCGCAGCTTAGGCTGGGGACAGATCCGGCCGGTGGAGACCGACCGGTGTCCGGAGGGAGCTGCAGCGGTGCCGAAGTCCAAGGTGCGCAAGAAGTCGGTGTACACGCCGCCGGCGACGGTCCTGCAGCCCGGGACCGCCCGCGCCGCGGCACCGAGCCCCCGCTGGTACGCCCCGCTGATGGTGACCCTCATGGTCCTGGGGCTGCTGTGGATCGTCGTCTACTACGTCGCCGGTGAGGACATCGCCTTCATGGCCAGCCTCTCGGCGTGGAACTTCGCGATCGGCTTCGGCGCCATGGTCGCCGGGCTCGTGATGAGCATGCGCTGGCGGTAGCCGGCCCGCCACGCACCGCAGCGAGGCCCTCGTCCCCCCGGGGACGGGGGCCTCGCTGCGTCTCGTCCCCAGGGCTGCTGGGGACGTGTGCACAGGGGGTGCGCTTGTCCACAGGTCGACACGGCGCTCCGTACCCAGGGTTGTCCACCGGATGTGGAGCACGCATGTTCGACTGCACGCGGTTGACCTGCGGTTTCACCGGGTCTGGGACTCGTGTGACGAGGAGGACGAGGGAGTAACTACACCTCTGTGCTTCTGTCCCCAGCTGTGTACCCAGCTGTGGAGAAGTCGACATGACGGTCGCGACGGGCCGCTGACCTGCGGCGGAGCCCTACCCCGACCGTGGAGGTCCACACACCCGGCGTCCGGACGGTTCGCGGACGCGTGCACCCTGGGGATGTGGAGTGGTCGGCGCGCACCGGGCTGGTGGTCGCGTTGGGCGCCGCCGGGGTCCTGCTGGGGATCGGCGCCCTGCTGCTGGAGCCCGTCGGCCGGGTGCTGGTCGGAGCGGCGGCCGCCCTGCTGCTGGCGCTGGCCGCCCGCGCCGCCCTGCTGCGGCCCCGGCTGGCCGCCGGACCGGACGGTGTCGTCGTGCGCACCCTGACCGGGTCGACGTCCCTGCCGTGGACGGCGCTGCGGGTCCGGGTGCGCGAGACCCGCCGCCGCGGGCTGCGCTCCCGGCTGCTGGAGCTCGACACCGCCGCCGGGCCCGACGACGCGGGCGTGCTGGTGCTGCTCGGCGGGTGGGAGCTGGGCGGGGACCCGGCGGAGGTGGCGCGGGCGCTGGAGGCGCGGCGCCCGGTGTGAGGGGCGCCGCGCCCCGTCAGGGGTCGCCCGGGACCGTCAGAGGTCCAGGACGGTGATCGTCGACGCCGTCAGCGCGGTGACGCAGAGGACGGCGGTGAGCAGCAGCAGCCCGAGGACCTGGAGCTCGGTGCGCCGGCGAGCCAGCACGACGATGCCGGCGGTCACGAAGCCCACGAGGAGCCCTCCGAGGTGGCCCAGCAGCGAGATCCCCGGGACCAGGACGCTGATGGCGAGGTTGATCACGAGCAGGGTGACGATCCCCCGGACGTCCCCGCGTTGCGTCAGGGCCAGCACGGCGAAGGCCCCCATGAGGCCCCAGATCGCCCCGGAGGCGCCGGCGACGGCCTGGAACGGCTCGCCGAAGAGCTGGATCGCCACGGAGCCGCCGAGGGCGGAGAGCAGGTAGACCGACAGGTAGCGCCACCAGCCGAGGGCGCGCTCCAGCTCGGAGCCGAACAGCAGCAGCGCCAGCATGTTGAGCGCCAGGTGGGCGATGCCGATGTGCAGGAACGCCGACGTGATCAGCCGCCAGTCCTCGCCGCCGAACTGGACGAGGACGGGCGCGAGCCGCAGGTCGTCGAACAGCGGGGAGAGCTGGTTGTCCAGCGGGGAGTTGCCGGCGAGCGCCGCGGAGACGGCGGTGGCGACGAAGACGGCCACGTTGACGGCGATGAGCGTGAGCGTGACGACGCCCCAACGCCGTCCCGCCGTGCGCGCCACCGGCGCCCGGCGCGGGGCCCGCACGGAGGCCTGGCCCGCGCGGACGCACTCGGGGCACTGGAAGCCGACCGACGCCGACGTCATGCACTCCGGGCAGATGGGCCGGCCGCAGCGGGCGCAGGAGATCCCCGTGGCCCGGTCGGGGTGCCGGTAGCAGGTGGCCGGCGGGGGCACGGGCCGGGGCTCCTCGCCCCGGCCCGCGCCCCCGGCGACGGGTGGCTGGGTCAGCTGCGCTGCACCTCGACCGACTCGATGACGACGTCCTGCACCGGACGGTCCTGCCGGCCGGTCGGGACGTTGGCGATGGCGTCGACGACGTCGCGGCCGGCCTGGTCGGCCACGACGCCGAAAATCGTGTGCTTGCGGTTCAGGTGCGGGGTCGGGCCCACGGTGATGAAGAACTGCGAGCCGTTGGTGCCGGGGCCGGCGTTGGCCATGGCGAGCAGGTACGGCTTGTCGAACACCAGCTCCGGGTGGAACTCGTCGCCGAACTGGTAGCCGGGGCCACCGAAGCCCTGACCCAGCGGGTCACCGCCCTGGATCATGAAGCCGGAGATGACGCGGTGGAAGATCGTGCCGTCGTACAGGCGGTCGGTCGTCTTCTGCCGGGTCTCCGGGTGGGTCCACTCGCGGCGGCCCTCGGCCAGGTCCGCGAAGTTGGCCACGGTCTTGGGCGCGTGGTCGGGGAACAGGTCGACGGTGATGTCGCCGTGGTTGGTGTGCAGCACGGCACGCCGGGCGGGAGAGGTCGCTTCGGTCACGACCCCACTCTCCCACCGCCGCGCCGCGCGGGCGTCACCCGGGCGGGCGGGGGACGGCGGCCGTCCCGGCGCCCGCAGCCGCCTTCCGGTGGGCGGCCGCGGGCCCTAGCGTCGCCGCAGACGCCGTCGTCCCCGAGGAGGGCCGCCGTGGACCCCGCTGCCGACGCATCCCCCGGAGGCTTCCTGGCCCCGGCTCCGCCCTCGCCCGGCGCCGCTCGGCTGGCGGCGGAGGACCGTGAGCAGCTGGGTTTCGTCATGAACCTGACGGCGGCGTGGAGCCACCTGCCCGACGAGCACGACGCCCTGGCCGACCTCCTCGCCCGCGCCGCGACGGCGGCCGGCCTGGACCGGCGAGGGCGTGGCGTGCTGGTGGCCGCGGTCGCGGGCGTGCTGGGTGACCCGCACTGCGGGCTGGCCTGGGGGGACCGGCTGGCCGAGGAGGTCGGCGAGGCGGCGGCGGCCGGGGTGCTCACCGGGGACGACGGCGGGCTCGACGCCCGCGACGCCGCCCTGGCGTCCTGGGCGCGCCAGCTGGCCCGCGACCCCAACGGGACCACGGCCGCGGACGTCCAGCGGTTGCGCGACGCCGGGTTCGACGACCGGCAGGTGGTGGCCCTGACGCTGTACGCGGCGCTGCGGCTGGCCTTCTCCACGGTCAACGACGCCCTCGGCGCGTCCCCGGACCGGCAGCTGCAGGACATGGTCCCCGCCGCGGTGCGCGCGGCGGTTGACGCGCGCCTGCCGCGGGGCGGGGGGCCCGCGGCCGGCGCGGTGTCGCCGACCGGGAGGGCCCGCCCCTAGCGACCCGCGGTGGACCGTCCTGGTCTCACATCCGCAGCACCTCGACGACGTCGAGGTTGCGGAAGCCCGTCTCGCCGTCGGTGACCTCCTGCATCCGCTTGGCGAAGTCCGTGGTCGCCGGGTGCTCGGAGTTGCGCATCGCCGACGCGTGGTCGGGGAACGAGACGACCTCCACGTAGGTGCCGGCCCGGTCCCGGTCGGCGGCGACGATCCCCCACCGGGCGGTGGCCTCCCGGCCGATGCGGTCGCGCCACTGCTCGGCCAGGGTGCGTACCCGGTCGACGTCGCCGGTGTGGAACTCGATGAGCTGGACGAACGAGCCGGGCTCCGCCTGCAGCTCGGCCTCGTCGCGCAGGCCGTCGCGCAGCGCGGCGCGCAGCTCCTCGTCGTCCTCGTGACCGTGCGCGGTGACGGCGTGGACGGCGGCGAGCTCGAGGACCTCGTCCTCCTCGCCGGAGATCAGGACGGTGCAGTTCTTCTCACTGGGCAGCGTCCGGCAGTCCATGACCTTCCGTGCCATGGCTCCTCCTCGGGCCACGCCCGCCCCGCCCGGCCGGGCGGGGCCGGGGCGGCGCCGACCATGGCCCGCCGGGGAGGCGCTGTCCAGGGACGGAGGTCCCGCGACGGCGGGACGCGCCGGCCGGCCGGCGATGGGGACCGAGGGGTGGAGACGAGGGGAATCGAACCCCTAACCCCCGCCTTGCAAAGGCGGTGCTCTGCCAATTGAGCTACGTCCCCGGGCGGCCGGCGGCGCAGCGCCGGCCGTGGTTCAGCGGTTGGTCGGGGTGCTGACGGCCTGCGGGCCGCTCGTGGCCTCCGACCAGAGGTCGGCCTCGGTGCGGCCGGCGGAGCGCCGGCTGCGGACGGCGGCCAGGGCAGCCGCGGCCGCGGCGATCAGAGCGACCTTCTTGATCACGCGGCTCCTCCTCGAAGGACGCCGCGGCCCCTGTTCGGCAGGGGCCGCGGGGACCGGGTCGACACCGGCGGACCGGCACACGGGTGGGCCTGGGAGGACTTGAACCTCCGGCCTCATCCTTATCAGGGATGCGCTCTAACCGCCTGAGCTACAGGCCCGTGGACCTCGACCAGCATACGTGGCCCTCACCGGCGGCCGGCGAGGGGGGTCCCCACCTCAGTCCCGCTCGGAGAGCGTGACCTCCAGGCCGCCGACGAGGTCGGAGCACATGTTGTAGATGAACGCCGCCACGGTGCACAGCGCGGTCATCAGCACGATGTTGATCGCGCCGATGACGGCGGCACCGCCGAAGACGATCCCCGGGGTGATGACCTCGCTGGCCGCGCCGTCCCCGCCGGAGTCACCGAGCTGGCCGAAGAGGTCGTTGAGGGTGTCGAAGACCCCGAGGCCGGACAGCACGGCGAAGAGGATGCCGACCGCGACCATCCAGATGAAGAACAGCGCGATCGACAGCACCAGCGAGATCTTCAGCGCCGACCAGGTGTCGATGTGGCGCAGCTGGAGCCGGGCCCGGCGCGGGCCCCGCGCCTTGCCCTTGCCGCCGGCGGGCCGACCGGGACCGGTGCGGCCGGCCGGGCTCGACCCGGAGCTCGCGACCGGCCCGGCACCGGGGCCCGCGCCCGGAGCGCCGGCGGTGGTCACCGGGGCGGTGCCGGTCACGGGCGCGCCGCCCGCCACCGGACCTGCTCCCGGACCCGTGGCCGCGCTCGCGCCGGTCGCGGGGCCGGCCGGCGCACCGCCGGCCAGCGGGGCGCCGCCGGCAGCCGGTGCCGTGGCGGTCGGGCCGCCGGCGGGGGCGTCGGTGGCCTCACCGGGCCGGGTGCCGGTCTGCACCGCACCCTGCGTCCGGTCGCTCATACTGGTCTCCGCTCCCCAGCGGCTCTCGCCGCCGCTCCGCGCCAGGGCACTCCGGTGCGCGACCGGAGGCGCCTCGGGCGCCGGTCAGACGTGGTCATC
Organism: Blastococcus sp. SYSU D00695; assembly: GCF_054050555.1. Taxonomy (NCBI): domain Bacteria; kingdom Bacillati; phylum Actinomycetota; class Actinomycetes; order Geodermatophilales; family Geodermatophilaceae; genus Blastococcus; species Blastococcus sp. SYSU D00695. The sequence goes on from NZ_JBJGZP010000016.1 coordinate 88,668, forward strand.
GGGCAGTCCGGCTCCCGGGCCCGCGCAACCGCGGGCACCGGGGGCCGGTCGCCCTGCCTCCCACACTAGGCGGCGGGCTCGTCGTTGTCCGTCGTACGCGCGATAGCCACGATGGAGACGTCCTCGGGCAAGTTCATGAGCTTGACACCCATGGTGGCCCGGTCCTTGTTGTGGCGGACGCCGTTGACCGGGGTGCGGATGACGCCACCGCCGGAGGTGATGGCGTAGAGCTCGTCGCCGAGCTGCACCGCCAGGGCCCCGACCAGGTTGCCCTTGCGGGCCTTGGGGTCGGCGGTGAGCACGCCCTTCCCGCCGCGGCCCTGGGCCGGGTAGTTCTCGATGCCGGTCCGCTTGGCGAAGCCGCGCTCGGTCGCGACGAGGACGTCGACGCCCTCCTCCACGACGATCATCGACAGCAGGCTGTCGTCGGGCGCCAGGGAGATGCCGCGCACACCCTCGGTGGCCCGCCCCATCGGGCGCAGCTGGTCGTCGTCGGCGCGGAAGCGGATCGACATGGCCTTGCGGCTGACCAGCAGCAGGTCCTGCTCGGGGTCGATCAGCGCGGCACCGACGAGCTCGTCGCCCTCGCGCAGGTTGATCGCGATGACGCCGCCGCTGCGCGGGGAGTCGAAGTCGCCCAGGCGGGTCTTCTTCACCTGGCCGCGCGCGGTGGCCAGGACCAGGTACGGGGCGACCCCGTAGTCCTTGATCTGCATGACCTGGGCGATCTTCTCGTCCGGCTGGAACGCGAGGATGTTGGCCACGTGCGCGCCGCGGGCGGTGCGGTTGGCCTCGGGCAGCTCGTAGGCCTTGGCCCGGTAGACGCGGCCCTTGTTGGTGAAGAAGAGGATCCAGTCGTGGGTCGAGCCCACGAAGAAGTGGTCGACGATGTCGTCCTGCTTGAGCTGGGCACCCATCACGCCCTTGCCGCCGCGACGCTGGGAGCGGTAGAGGTCGCTCTTGGTCCGCTTGGCGTACCCGGTGCGGGTGATGGTGACGACGACCTCCTCCTCGGCGATGAGGTCCTCCATGGAGACGTCGCCCTCGTTCGCCACGAACTTGGTGCGCCGGTCGTCGCCGTACTTCTCCACGATCTCGGCGAGCTCGTCGCGGACGATCTGCCGCTGCCGCTGCGGGGACTCGAGGATCGCCTGCAGCTCGGCGATGCGCGCCTCGATCTCGGCGAGCTCGTCCATGATCCGCTGCCGCTCGAGGGCGGCCAGCCGGCGCAGCTGCAGGTCGAGGATGGCCACGGCCTGGATCTCGTCGACCTCGAGCAGCTCCATCAGCCCGGTGCGCGCGGCGTCGGCCGAAGGGCTGTTGCGGATCAGCGCGATGACCGCGTCGAGCTGGTCGAGGGCCTTGGCGTAGCCGCGCAGGATGTGCGCGCGCTCCTCGGCCTTGCGCAGCCGGTACCGGGTGCGCCGCTGGATGACCTCGATCTGGTGGTGCACCCACTGGCGGACCAGCTCGTCCAGGCGCAGCGTCCGCGGGACGCCGTCGACGATCGAGAGCATGTTGCAGCCGAAGGAGGTCTGCAGCTGGGTGTGCTTGTAGAGGTTGTTCAGCACAACCTTGGCGACGGCGTCGCGGCGCAGCGTGATGACCAGCCGGCGGCCGACGCGGTCGGAGGACTCGTCGGCGATCTCGCTGATCCCCTGCAGGCGGCCCTCCTTGACCGACTCCGCGATCGACTCGGCGAGGTTGTCCGGGTTGACCTGGTAGGGCAGCTCGGTGACGACGAGCTGCACGCGCCCGCGTGAGTCCTCCTCGACCGTGACGACGGCCCGCATGCGGACCGAGCCGCGGCCGGTGCGGTAGGCGTCCTCGATGCCCTCGCGGCCGACGATCAGGCCGTGGGTCGGGAAGTCCGGCCCGGGGATCCGCGCCATGCAGGCGGTGAGCGCCTCCTCGGCCTCGGCCTCGGGGTTGTCGAGCATCCAGAAGACGGCCTCGGCCACCTCGCGCAGGTTGTGCGGCGGCATGTTGGTGGCCATGCCGACCGCGATCCCCGCCGAGCCGTTGACCAGCAGGTTCGGGATCCGCGCCGGCAGCACGACCGGCTCCTGGGTGCGGCCGTCGTAGTTGCCCTGGAAGTCGACGGTCTCCTCGTCGATGCCGGCCAGCATCTCCATGGCCAGCGGGGTGAGGCGGCACTCGGTGTAGCGCATGGCGGCCGCGGGGTCATTGCCCGGGGAGCCAAAGTTGCCCTGCCCGTCGATGAGCGGGTAGCGCATCGACCAGGGCTGGGCCAGCCGCACGAGGGCGTCATAGATCGCCGAGTCGCCGTGGGGGTGGTAGTTGCCCATCACCTCGGCGACCGGGCGGGCGCACTTGACGTACCCGCGGTCGGGGCGGAAGCCCTGGTCGTACATCGCGAAGAGCACGCGGCGGTGCACCGGCTTGAGGCCGTCGCGGACCTCGGGCAGCGCGCGGCCCACGATCACGCTCATCGCGTAGTCGATGTAGCTGCGCTGCATCTCCTGCTGGAGGTCGACCGCTTCGACGCGGTCGCGGGCGGGGGTCTCGGTCACGTGGGGACTCTCCGGTTCGTACGCAGATGAAGGACCCCGTCCTCCCCACCCTTCGCGAGCTCAGGGCGGGACCCGAGACGGGGCCGAAGGACTTACACGTCGAGGAAGCGGACGTCCTTGGCGTTGCGGGTGATGAAGCTGCGGCGGGCCTCGACGTCCTCGCCCATGAGGATGCTGAAGAGCTCGTCGGCAGCGGCGGCGTCCTCGAGCGTCACCTGGCGCAGGATCCGCGTCTCGGGGTTCATCGTGGTCTCCCACAGCTCGCTGGCGTTCATCTCGCCGAGCCCCTTGAAGCGCTGGATCGACTCGTCCTTGATCTTGCGGCCGGCCTCGGCGCCGGCCTTGACGACGGCGTCGCGCTCCTTGTCGCTGTAGGCGTACTCGTCGCCGATCTTGCCGCCCCACTTGATCTTGTACAGCGGGGGCTTGGCCAGGTAGACGTACTGGCCCTCGACCAGCGGCCGCATGAAGCGGAACAGCAGGGTCAACAGCAGGGTGCTGATGTGCTGGCCGTCGACGTCGGCGTCCGCCATCAGGACGATCTTGTGGTACCGGAGCTTCGAGATGTCGAACTCGTCGTGGATGCCGGTGCCGAACGCCGTGATCATCGACTGGACCTCGGTGTTCTTGAGGACCCGGTCGATGCGCGCCTTCTCGACGTTGATGATCTTGCCGCGGATGGGCAGGATCGCCTGGTACATCGAGTCGCGGCCGGACTTGGCCGAGCCGCCGGCGGAGTCGCCCTCGACGATGTAGACCTCGGAGTTGCGCGGGTCGGTGGAGCGGCAGTCGGCCAGCTTGCCGGGCAGGCCGCTGACGGTGAGCAGGCTCTTGCGGGCCAGCTTGCGGGCGTCCTGGGCGGCGCGGCGGGCGCGGGCGGCCGAGCTGGCCTTCTGGATGATCGTCTTGGCCTCGGTCGGGTTGGCCTCGAACCAGTGCCCGATCTGGTCGTTGCAGACGCGCTGCACGAAGCCCTTGACCTCGGTGTTGCCCAGCTTGGTCTTCGTCTGGCCCTCGAACTGCGGGTCGCCGAGCTTGACCGAGACGATCGCCGCGAGGCCCTCGCGGATGTCGTCGCCGGTGAGCTTCTCGTCCTTCTCCTTGAGCAGCTTCTTCTCGACGGCGTAGCGGTTGACGATCGAGGTCAGCGCCGCGCGGAAGCCCTCTTCGTGGGTGCCGCCCTCGTGCGTGTTGATGATGTTCGCGAAGGTGTGCACCGACTCGGAGTAGGCGTCCGACCACTGCATCGCGACGTCGAGGGACATCGCGGTGTCGTTCTTGCCGGTGCCGTCGGCGGAGAAGCTGATCACCGACCGGTGGATCGCGGTCCGCCGCCGGTTGATGTGCGTGACGTAGTCGATCAGGCCGCCGTCGTAGCGGTAGGTGATCTCGGTGGGCTCGAACGCCTCGTCCTCGTGGCCGGGGGCGGTGGCCTCCTCGGCGACCGAGGTCTCGTCGGACAGCCCGGTGTCGGCCTTGCCGTGGCCGGGCCGCTCGTCGCGCAGGACGATGGTCAGGCCCTTGTTGAGGAAGGCCATCTCCTGCAGGCGCCGGTTGATCGTGTCGAACGAGTAGGTCGTCGTCTCGAAGATGCCGCCGTCGGCCCAGAAGGTGATCGCGGTGCCGCGCTTGGTGGTCGGGCCGACCTTCTCCAGCGGACCCGGCTTGGCCATCTCGTAGCTCTGGTGCCACTCGACGCCGTCGTGCGCCCACACGGTGACCTCGAGGCGGGTGGACAGCGCGTTGACCACCGTGACGCCGACGCCGTGCAGACCGCCGGAGACGCCGTAGCTCTTGCCGTCGAACTTCCCGCCCGCGTGCAGGACGGTCATGATCACCTCGACGGTGGGGCGCTTCTCCACCGGGTGCATGTCGACCGGGATGCCGCGCCCGTTGTCCTCGACCCGGACGCCGCCGTCGGCCAGCAGCGTGACCTTGACCGTGTCGCAGTAGCCGGCCAGCGCCTCGTCGACCGCGTTGTCGACGACCTCCCACACCATGTGGTGCAGGCCGCGCTCGCCCGTGGACCCGATGTACATGCCGGGGCGCTTGCGCACCGCCTCCAGGCCCTCGAGGACCGTGATGGAGGAGCCGGAGTAGCCGTTGTCGGACGTGCTGTCGGTCTTCGGTCGAGCGACCACGTGAGGCCCTTCTGTCGAGCGACCGGCAGCCCACGAGGCCCACTGCGGCGGGGCACTCCGGGGCGCAGGGAGGCGCTGAGCCGGTTGCTGGGGGTGTTCACCGTCCAGACTACCGGGTGGTACGACAGGAACGGCGCCGTCCACGCCCTCAGCGCGCTCCTGCGCCACTCCCGGCACCTCCACCACCACGGGGACAGCCCCGGGGGTCGACACGCCGTCCCTGAGCCGCTGGCGCCCTCGCGCCGACGGTGGGGGTGGGGCGCCTCAGCCCGCGCGGTCGTGTGCGGGGTCCTCCCCGGCCAGGTGCGCCGGGTCGAGGGCCGCCGGCCCGCGGCCGGTCCGCTTGTTGACGGCGACGGTCACCAGCCAGAGGACGACGCCGATCGCCAGCAGGACACCGGCGATGCGGTACTGCTCGGCCGGCCTCCCGGACAACGGCGTGGCCAGGAAACCGCAGGCCAGGGCCCCGACCACGGGCAGGACGGTCGGCGTCCGGAAGTGCTCGGCGTCGACCCGGTCGCGGCGCAGCACCAGCACGGCGACGTTGACGACGGTGAACACGACCAGCAGCAGCAGCGCCGTCGTCCCGCCCAGCGCCGGCACCTCGCCGACGAAGGTGATGAGCCCGAAGGCGAGCAGGCTGGTGAACAGGATCGCCGTCCACGGGGTGCGGCGGCCGGGGAGCACGCGGCCCAGCACCGGCGGCAGGACGCGCTCGCGGGACAGGCCGTAGACCAGGCGGCTGGCCATCAGCATGTTGATGAGCGCGGTGTTGGCGACGGCGAACATGGTGATGACGCCGAACAGGTCGAGCGGGAAGCCGGGGGCGCCGGCCGCCACGACGCGCAGCAGCGGCGGGGTGTCGGGGTCGCTGAGCTGGTCCGGGGACACGAGCGCGATCGCCGAGATCGAGACGAGCACGTAGATCAGGCCGGTGATCCCCAGCCCGGTGAGCAGCACCTTGGGGAAGATCCGCCGCGGGTCCTTGGTCTCCTCGGCCATGTTGACCGAGTCCTCGAAGCCGACCATCGCGAAGAAGGCGAGGCCGGTCGCGGCGATGACGCCGGCCAGCACGCCCTTGTCGCCGGTGTCGAAGTCCGTGACGCGGCCGAAGTCCCCCTCGCCGCCGAACAAGGCCCACGCCCCGACACCGATGACGATGAGCAGGCCGGACAGCTCCACGCAGGTGAGGACGACGTTGCTCTTCACGCTCTCGCCGACCCCGCGCAGGTTCACGGCGGCGACCAGCGCCATGAAGCCCAGGCCGATGAGCGTGATGCCCCAGCCGTCGATGTCGACCTCGAAGACCTCGGCCGCGTTCTCGCTGAACGCCCGAGCCGCCGTCGACGCCGAGGTGATCCCCGAGCTCATCACCGCGAAGGCGACGAGGAACGTCAGGAAGTGGATGCCGAACGCCTTGTGCGTGTACAGCGCCGCGCCTGCGGCCTGCGGGTACTTGGTGACCAGCTCGAGATAGCTGAACGCGGTGATCAGCGCGACCAGGAAGGCGATGAGGAACGGCAGCCAGACCACGCCGCCCACCTCGGCGGCCACCGTGCCGGTGAGCGCGTAGATGCCGGTGCCCAGGACGTCGCCGACGATGAACAGCAGCAGCAGTCCGGGGCCCATCACGCGCTTGAGCGCGGGCTGACCGCCGGGGGTCGCCTCGTCGGTCCGGGTGCTCGCCATCGTCGCCTCCTGCCGGTCCCGGCGCGCGGGGACCTCCGCGGCCGTGCCCCGAGATGATCTCGGTAGACGCGGACCGCCGCGACTCGACGGCGAGACGCCGTCCCGGGGGGGGGGGGGGGGGGGGGGGGGGGGGGGGGGGGGGGGGGGGGGGGGGGGGGGGGGGGGGGGGGGGGGGGGGGGGGGGGGGGGGGGGGGGGGGGGGGGGGGGGGGGGGGGGGGGG
>NZ_JBJGZP010000017.1:0-94282 GCF_054050555.1 Blastococcus sp. SYSU D00695
CGGGCGGGGAGCTGGGTCTGGCGACGTCGGATGTGACGGCGTTGGCCGGTGGCGGGTCGTTCGCGCACTTCCAGCACGGGTCGGTCTACTACTCCCCGGCCACCGGTGCGCGGGTGCTGACCGGTGCAGTGCGGGACCGGTGGGCGGCGCTGGGCTGGGAGAACTCGGCGTTGGGGTATCCGACGTCGGACGTGACGGCGCTGGCCGGTGGCGGGTTCTTCGCGCACTTCCAGCGGGGCTCGGTGTACTACTCCCCGGCGACCGGTGCCCGGGTGGTCAGCGGGCCGGTGCGGGACCGGTGGCAGGCCGGCGGCTGGGAGAACGGGCCGCTGGGGTATCCGACGTCGGATGTGACGGCGTTGGCCGGTGGCGGGTTCTTCGCGCACTTCCAGCACGGGTCGGTCTACTACTCCCCGGCCACCGGTGCGCGGGTGCTGACCGGTGCAGTGCGGGACCGGTGGGCGGCGCTGGGCTGGGAGAACTCGGCGTTGGGGTATCCGACGTCGGACGTGACGCCGCTGGCCGGTGGCGGGTTCTTCGCGCACTTCCAGCGGGGGTCGGTGTACTACTCCCCGGCCACCGGTGCCCGGTGGATGCCCGTGGTCATCCGTGACGCCTGGGGTGCGACCGGCTGGGAGGGCGGCCCGCTGGGCTACCCGACCGGGGACCCGCAGGCGATCTCCGGCGGGACGCGGCAGACCTTCCAGCACGGCGTCATCACCTCCTCGACCAGCACCGGCCGCACCACCGTCACCCCCACCTGAGGGAGTTGATCGGCGAGGACGGGAGGACCGCGCTCGCGACCGTCCACCGACCTCCTGCATCGTCGCCGGCGTCACTGAGGATCCGGACCGTTCCGGGCGGATTACCGACCGAACCGGTCGGCTGACGTCTACCGTAGGTGACTGTGGCGCGACCGTTCCGGCAGCAGGTGGACGAGGGGATCCTCGACCACGCCGCAGGCCTGTTCGCCCGGCGCGGGTACACCAAGACGTCGGTGCAGGACGTCGCCGCCGCCGTCGGGCTGTCCAAGGCCGGGCTGCTGCACCACTTCCCCAGCAAGGAGGCGCTGCACGCCGCCGTCCTCGCGCTCGCCGAGGACGTCGCCGCCCGGGTCGTCGACGAGGTCGCCGGGTTCCCGGTGGGCGAGGAGCGGGACCGGCGCGCGCTCGAGTTCCTCGTGGACGTCGCCGCCGCCCACCCCGGCGTCGTCGCGCTGATGCTCTCCCCGGCGGCCCAGCAGGCGCGCGACCCCGGCGATCCGCCCGCCGTCCGCTCGGCGACGCCGCTGCGGGCCTTCGGGATCGAGGCCGCAGACCCCGCGGACCCCGGCCCCGGCGGGGACGAGGAGCGACTCGTCCGCGTCGTCGGCGCGCTGGGCGCCCTCGCCGTGCTCACCCTCGCCGCCCACGCCGAGGACCGGTCCACCGCCTGGCGCCGGCACATCGTGGCCACCTGTCTCGACGCGCTCGGCCACCGCGGCCCCGGCGCGGCCCGCCCCACCACCCCCTCCGGAGAGGCCTGATCCGCATGGCTGTCCTGCTGTCCCGCCTCGGGGCGTCCTCCTACCGGCACCGGCTGCCCGTCGTGGTGCTGTGGCTCGTCGTCCTGGTCGGCGGCGGGGTCGGTGCCGTCACGCTGTCGGGGGAGACGGCGAGCCGCTTCTCCATCCCGGGCCAGGAGTCCACGATCGCGCTCGACCGGATCGAGGAGCAGTTCGGCCAGGGGGCCGGCGGCGCGACCGCCCGCGTCGTCTTCGCCGCCCCCGAGGGGGACACGCTGGCGTCGCAGGAGAACGCGACGGCGATCGGCCGGGTCGTGGCCGGGCTCGCGGAGCTGCCCGGCGTCGTCGCGGCCGGAAACCCGCTGGACCCGGCGAACCCCGCGGTGAACGGCGCCGACCCCACCATCGGCTACAGCACCGTCGTCTACGACGCCGCGCCCGGCGAGGTCACCGCCGCGCAGCAGGACGCGCTGCTGGCCGCCGTCGAGGACGCCCGCGGCACCGGGCTCACCGTGGAGGTCGGCGGTGAGGCCGTGCAGGCGCCGCCGCACGTCGGGGGCCCCAGCGAGGTGGTCGGCGTCGTCGTCGCCCTCGTCGTGCTCGCGGTCACCTTCGGCTCGCTGCTGCTGGCCGGGATGAACCTGCTCACCGCGCTCGTCGGTGTCGGCATCGGCGTCCTGGGCGTCACGATCGCCACCGGCTTCGTCGAGCTCTCCTCGACCACGCCGATCCTCGCCGCGATGCTCGGCCTGGCGGTCGGCATCGACTACGCCCTGTTCATCATCACGCGCCACCGGCAGGAGCTGCGGCGCGGCGCGGACGTCGGTACCGCGGTCGCCACCGCCGTCGGGACCGCGGGCTCGGCGGTCGTCACCGCCGGGCTCACCGTCGTCATCGCCCTCGCCGGGCTGTCGGTCGTCGGCATCCCGTTCCTGACGCAGATGGGCGTCGCGGCGGCCGCCACGATCGTCGTCGCCGTCCTCGTCGCGCTCACCCTGGTGCCCGCGGTGCTCGGCTTCGTCGGCCGGCGCGCCCTGCCCCGGGCCGAGCGCGACGCGGCCTCCACGGGCCGGCCCGCGCGGGACCGCGGCGTGCTCGCCGGCTGGGTCGCCACCGTCACCCGCCGCCGGGTGGCGTCCCTGCTCGCCACCGTGGTGGCCCTCGGCGTCCTGGCGATCCCGTTCGCCTCCATGCAGACCACGCTGGTCCAGTCCCCGCCGTCGGGCAGCACCGAGGCCCGCGCCCAGCAGCTGCTGGCCGACGGCTTCGGGGAGGGCTTCACCGGCCCGCTCGTCGTCCTCTTCGAGGGGGACGGCGCCGCCGCGGCGGCCCAGACGTCGCTGGAGACGATCGGCGGGATCGACGACGTCGCCCGCGTCGTCCCCGGCCAGTCGACGCCCGACGGCACCGCGGCGACGGTCACCGTCATCCCGGAGTCGGGCCCGTCGGACCCGGCGACCGAGCGGCTGGTCGCCGACCTGCGCGCCGACCTCGACGGCGGCGGCGTGGACGTCTCGGTGACCGGCCAGACCGCGGTCAGCGTGGACGTGGCGCGGGCCCTCGACGAGGCCCTCCCGGTGTACCTGGTGCTCGTGGTCGGGCTCGCGCTGGTGCTGCTCGTGCTGGTGTTCCGCTCGCTGCTCGTGCCGCTGGTCGGCGTGCTCGGCTTCCTGCTCACCGTCGGCGCCGCGCTCGGCTCCACGGTCGCGGTGTTCCAGTGGGGCTGGCTGGCCGACGTCGTCAACCTCGACGGCACCGGCCCGCTGATCAGCCTGGCGCCGATCCTCGTGATCGGCATCCTGTTCGGCCTGGCGATGGACTACCAGATCTTCCTGGTGTCGCGGATGCACGAGGCGCACCGCTCCGGGTCCGACCCGCTGGGCGCGATCCGCACCGGGTTCCGCCAGGCGGCGCCGGTGGTCGTGGCCGCCGCGCTGATCATGTTCTCGGTGTTCGCCGGCTTCGTGCCCGCCGGCGAGGCGACCATCAAGATGATCGCCTTCGCGCTGGCCATGGGGATCCTGTTCGACGCGTTCGTCGTCCGCATGGTCCTGGTGCCGGCCGCGCTGGCGCTGCTGGGGGAGCGGGCCTGGTGGCTGCCCCGCTGGCTGGGCTGGCTGCCGCAGCTGGACGTCGAGGGTGCGGGCCTGCAGGCGGCGACCCCGGCCTCCCCGGCCGCCGAGCCGGTCACCGCCGCCGGTGGGCGAGAGCGGTGAACAGCTCCTCGTAGGCGTCGACGACGGTCTCCGCCGAGTACAGCCGCCGGGCCCGGGCGGCGTGCTCGGCGGGGTCGGGGGCCCGCGCGGCCAGCTGCAGGAGGCCCCGGCGGATCGCCTCGTCGTCGCCCGGCGCGACCACCACGCCGAACCCGGTCTCCCACACCGGCGTCCGGACGCCGGGCAGGTCGCTGGCCAGGACCGGGACCCCGGCCATCATGGCCTCGGCCTGGACGATCCCGAAGGCCTCGAAGGAGTTCACCGAGGGCAGCGCGAACACGTCGATCGAGGCGTGGAAGTCGGCGATCTGCTCCTCGGGCAGGAAGCCGAGCAGCCGGATGCGGTCGTCCCCGGCCATGGCCCGCCGGACGTCGGCGACGACGGACCCCCCGGCGACCGCGGCGAAGTCGCCCCCGATGAGCAGCCGGGCGTCCGGGTCGGCCAGCTTCCGGAACGCGCGGACGAGGTGCACCAGCCCCTTCTCGGCGACGATCCGCCCGAGGAAGCCGACGTGCAGGCCGCCCCCCTCCCGGAAGCGGGGGCGGCCCGCGGGACGCGGCCGGCAGGGCGGCGGCACGACCGTCGTCCGGCCGGCCATCGCCGGCCACAGCCGGCTGTGCCGCGCGTAGTCGTCGCTGGAGACCACCACCTCGTCCGCGCGCCGGAGCGCCGCCCGGCTGGACAGGTCGACGCCGGCGCCCTGGGCCCGGGCCAGCGGGCCCCCGGTGAGGGCCACGTCGCAGTGGTAGCTCACGACCAGCCGGCCGGCCGGCCGGCCGGCGGCCACCAGCCCCGCCTCCGGCATGGGCAGGTGCAGGTTCGTCACCGACGCCGAGCGCGCCGCCCGCCGCAGCCGGGTGACCAGCGCGGGGCTCAGCACCGCCTTGCCCACCCGGGCGAGCACGGGCGCGCGCTCGACGGTCACGCCGCGCACGACCTCCCGCTCCGGGAGGGCCGGGTCGTGCCGGCCGGCGACGACCGTCACCCGGTGACCGCGGGCGGCCAGCCCCTCGGCGACGTCGCGGGCGACGTTGGTCAGCCCGCTGACGTAGGGCACGTAGTAGTCGAGCCCCATCAGGACGTCGAGCGGTCGGGTCATGGTCGGGCTCCCGGGGAGAGCGGGCCGGGCGCGGCCGGCCGGGCACGGGTGGGACGGCGGCGGGCGAGCAGGAGGACCGCGGCCAGCAGGCCGGCGGCGGAGCCGACGGTGAAGCCCAGGCTCGCCCGGGCGACCAGGCCCGGGACGACGGCGACGACCACGGCGGCGGTGCCGAGCCCGGCCGCCCAGGCCAGCGCGGTGTCGCGGTGGCGGCCGGCGGCGACGAGGGCCTGGCCGGCGACCAGCAGCCCGACGTGGCAGCCCGCGCCCGCGGCGAGCAGGGCCAGGTCCGGGCCGGGCAGCGCGTACCGGTCCCCGAACAGCGTCGAGACCAGCCACGGCCCGGCGAGCAGTCCCACCAGCGCACCGGCGCCGGCGAGCAGGCCGGTGCCGAGCACGAGCCCGGTCAGCAGCCGGCGGCCCGATCGCGGGTCCCCGCCCGCGTCGAGGGCGGCCAGCGGTGGGACCAGCGCGCCCTGCAGCGGCACCGCGACGAAGAGGGGGAGGCGCACCAGGGTGAACCCGGCGACGAACTGGGCGGCCAGCAACTGCTCGCCGGCGCCGGCGCCGGCGGCGGCGGGGACCAGGACCGGCGCCGCGTTCAGCAGCGCCTGCGCGCACAGGGTGCCCACCAGCAGGTGTCCGATCGCGCCCGGCAGCACGGGCGGCCCGGGCGGGACCTCCGCCGCCGCGGGGCGCCGGCCGCGACGCAGCCACCACAGCAGCAGCGGCCCGTGGGCGAGGGCCACCGCCAGCGGGACCGTCCAGGCGAACTGCGCGGCCGTGGGCGACGCGGTGGTGGCGAGCGCGGCGGCGAGGCCGAGCCGCGCGCCGGTGTCGAGCAGCAGCAGGGCGCCGTACCAGCCGTAGGCCCCGGCCCCCAGCAGCAGTCCCCGCAGCAGGAACTGCGGCCCGGACGCCACGCACACCGCCACCAGGGCCGCCCACAGGCCGCTGCCCCCGCCCAGTGCCGGCGCCAGCAGCGGTCCCGCGGCGAGCAGGACCGCGACCGACAGCGCCGTCAGCAGGGCCACCGCGGCAGCGGTCCCGGGCGGCAGCCGGTGCGCGCCCGGCCCCGGCCGGACCACGCGGGCCAGCTCCAGCTCCACGGGCAGGAACGCCCCGAGGGCCACGACGAGGGCCAGCGCCCAGAACGCGCCGAAGCCGCCGTACTCGACCGCCGGCAGGGCGCGCGCCACGACGGCGAGATGACCGGCGGTGAGCAGCCCGGCGACGCCTATGCTTCCCGCGACCCAGGTCAGTGACGGCAGCAGCCGGGGCCGGCCCGGACGGGTCAGCACCCCACCGCGGCCGGCACACGGGAGCACGCCGGCCGCCGGGTCACCGGGCCAGGCTAGTGCGGCTCCCACGGCGCGGTGCTCGAGCGGTTCTGCAGGCGGGGCGGGCCCGCCGTCGACGAGGAGGTGCCGTGCGCGTGGTCGCGGGGGACCGGGCGGGCGCGGCCGAGGACCCGGGGGAGCGGCGGCGCGTTCGCGCGGCGCCCCTGCCGCTGCTGCTGGGGCTCCTGGCGGTGGTGTGCGCGCTCGCCCTCCCGCTCGCGCCGGTGCAGATGAGCACCCCGACGGTGAGCTGGCCGGTGGAACCGACCCGTCCCGCGTCCACGATGCTCCAGCTGACCGGGCAGCAGCCGGCGTCCCTGGACGTCTCGCTGAGCTGCGCCGCGGTCCGGGCCGCGGCGCGCTCCGGCGAGGGCGTCGTCCTCTCGACGCTGGTGCCGGTCGCTGCGAGCGCCGGCACCGACGGGTTGGTCCTCACCGCCCGCGACGGCGAGTTCCTGGTGGTCAACCGCGGCCGCGACCTGTGGCGCGAACCCGTCCGCGACGGTGCGTGCCGGTACGAGCTGACCGGCACGCCGTCCGAGCTCGTCCTGCGCCGAGACGGCGAGGTGCTGGTCGTCGACCCCGCCGGGAGCCGCGCCGCCGCGCGGGCGGCGCAGGCTCGCGCCGGGGGCGGTGAGGGGTCGGTGCTGGACGTCGACCCCGGCGCCGACGGTGACGTCCTCCCCGACGTCGACGTGCTGGCCACCGACCTGACGACCCTGCCCGGGCCCGACGACCTGCGGGTGGAGCTGGCCGTCGACGACCAGTTCGACACCACGCCCGCTCCGCTCAAGCGGGTGCTGGTCGCCCTGACGCTGCTGGCGGCGGCGGGGGCGCTGGTCGCGCTGGCCCGCGAGGACCGCCGCGCCCGCCGTGGTGCCGCCGCCAGCGAGGGCGACGCGGCAGGGGACGACGCGGCGGACGGCGCGGCGTCGACCGCGCGCGGCCCGCGGGTGCTCACCGGGCTGGTGGACGCCGCGGTCGTGGCGACCATGGTGCTGTGGCTGTTCCTGGCCCCGCAGTCCGACGACGACGGCTACTACGCGGCGATGGCGCGCAACGCCGCCGACGAGGGCTTCGTCGGCAACTACTACCAGCTGCTCAACCAGACCTTCACGCCGTTCACCTGGTTCTACCGGGTGCTCGGCTGGTGGCAGGAGGTCGGTGACAGCCCGGTCGTCCTGCGGCTGCCGGTGCTGGCGGTGGGGCTGGCGACCTGGCTGGTGGTGCGCCGGGCGGTCACCGCGCCGGGGGCGGTACCGGCGGCGGTCGCGCGGGCCCGCCGCGGACGCCCGGCCGTGCTGCTGCTGCTCGCCGCGTCGTTCCTCGCCTGGTGGCTGCCCTTCGGCATGGGCGTGCGACCGGAGGCGGTCGTGGGGCTGCTCGCCGGCGCGGCGCTGCTCGGGGTGCTCACCGGCCTGCGGACGGGCCGGCTGCTGCCGGTCGGGCTGGCGGTCGCGGCCGCCGGGCTGGCGGCGGCCTGCCACCCGACGGGTCTGGTGGCGCTCGCCCCCTTCCTGGCCGCGCTGCCGCCGCTGGTGCGGCTGGTCGGGAGCGGGCGGACCCTGCTGCGCCGGCTGACCCGCGCGGTCCTCGTCGTCGCCCCCGGGGCCGTGGCGTCGGTCGCCGCCTTCGCCGACGGCTCCCTGCACGACTTCCTGCGCGGCCAGCAGGTCTTCCTCTCGATCGCCCCGCAGAACACCTGGTGGGAGGAGTACCAGCGCTACAGCGCGCTGCTCGGGAACGGGCCGATGGGGTCCTACGCCAAGCGGGCGGCCGTGCTGCTCGCGCTGGTCTGCCTGGTCTGGTTCCTCGTGCTCGCCGTCGCGGCGCGGGCGCGCGGCGTGCGGCTCCCGCCGGCCCTGGTGCTGTCGGCCCAGTCCCTGGCGCTGGCCTTCCTGCTGCTGTGGGCCTCGCCGAGCAAGTGGACCCACCACTTCGGGGCGCTCGCCGGCATCGGCCCGGTGTTCCTGGCACTGCTGCTGGCCGCGGCGCCCGGGCTCGTCCCGCAGGTCACCGAGGGCCGGCGGCCGGCACCGGCCACCGCGGTGGTCCTGCTGGGCAGCGGCGTCGTCACCTTCGCCCTGGCGTTCCGCGGACCGAACTCCTGGCCCTACACCTGGCTGCCCGGGATGCCGGGCGCCGGCGAGCCCCCGCGGATCGGCCCGGCGCCGCTGGGCACCCTCACCGTCTGGGCGGCGGTGACCGTGGCGGCCGTCGCGGCGGCCTGGCTGCTCGGGCGGCGGCGGGGCCGGCCGGGCCCGGGCGCGGAGCGCGTCGCGGTCCCGCTGGTGCTGCTCTTCCTGCTCGCCACCGTCGGCTTCCTGGTCGGCAGCTTCGGCTACGCCGCGGTCCAGACGCGGGACGGCTGGTCGCCCTGGGCCGACGCGGTCACCGACCCGCTGGCCTCGGACTGCGGAGCCGCCGGGGCGATGCAGGTGCTCGACGTCGCCGCGGCCGCGCCCGCCGCCGTGGTGGCGCCGGCGCCCGAGCCGGGCCCCGGGACGGCGTCCTTCACGGCGGGCGGCGGCTGGCCGGCGGCGTCCCCGCCACCGGACACCGGCGCCGCGATCCCGGCCTGGGGGAGCCTCACCGGCCCCGGCCGGCAACCGGCCGACGCGAGCCTGGTCACCCCCTGGTTCGCGCTCCCGCCGGCTGCCGACGGGCAGGCGCTGGCGGTCCTCGCCGCCGGCCGGCTCGGCGGCGGCAACGAGCTGCGGGTCGAGTACGGCTCCGGCGCCGGGGACCCGCGAGTCGTGAGCACGCAGACCCTGACGGACCCCGAGGACTCGCCGGTCTGGCGGACCCTCGTCCTGGACGCCGCGCCGGCCCGTGACGCCGGCGCAGGAGTGGTGCGGCTGGTCGCCGACGTCCGCACCGCGGCCACGGGCGGCTGGCTGGCGGTGACCGCGCCGGCCGCCGTCCCGCAGCGGACCCTGTCCGACGTCCTGGCCGACCGCGAGCCGGTCGCCACCGCGTGGCAGATCGCCTTCGTCTTCCCCTGCCAGCGCCAGCCCGCCGTGCGGCACGGCATCACCGAGCCGGTCCGGGCCGCGGTCCTGTGGAGCGAGGGCGGCCGCACCGGGGGCATGGACGACGCGACCTGGCAGGTCCACCGCGGCGGTCTGTTCGCCCCCGTGCCGCGGACGTCGTCGATCACCCGGCTGGTGGCCTGGTTCCCCGATGCGCCCTCCGTCGCCGACGTGCGGGTCCACCTCGTCGACCCGCCGTACCCGTCGCGGGGCTACGACCTGGACGTCGAACGGGTGCAGCGCTGGGGCTGGGCGGGCCCGCCCGGGTGACGGGAACCGACCACGACCCCGGCGACTCGTACAGTGACGCCCCCGGACCCGGGACGTGCGGGGGCCAGGACCGACGGTGGGAGGGCAGCGGGGTGACCCCGGAGCCGGACCAGCACCGTGCGCCGCGCGCCGCGCCGCCGGGACCGCCCGCGTCCCCCTCGCCGCTGCCCTCGCCGGTGCCGTCGCCGTCGGCCGGGCCGGCCGGGTCCGCTGCGGCCGGGCGGCCGACGACCGGCGTGGTGCGGGGCCTGCTGCTGTCGATGCGTCCCCGGCAGTGGGTGAAGAACCTCCTCGTGCTCGCCGCACCGCTGGCCGGGGGGACGCTGCTGGAACCCGGCGTGCTGCGCGACACCGCCGTCGCCTTCGCCCTGTTCTGCGTGGTGTCCGCCGGCGTGTACCTGGTCAACGACGCGCGCGACGTCGAGGAGGACCGCCGCCACCCGCGCAAGCGCCTGCGGCCGATCGCCGCCGGGGCGGTCCCCGTGGGCCTCGCGGTCGCGGTCGGTGTCGGGCTGCTCGTCACCGGGCTGACGGCCTCGGCGCTGCTGACCCGACCCGCGCTGGCCGGCGTGCTAGGGGCCTACGTCGCGATCTCGCTCGCGTACTCGCTGTTCCTCCGGCACGAGCCGGTCATCGACCTGGCCGTCGTCGCGTCGGGTTTCGTCCTGCGCGGGGTGGCCGGCGGCGCGGCGGCAGGCGTCGCGCCGTCGCAGTGGTTCCTCCTCGTCGCGCTGTTCGGGGCGCTGTTCATGGTCGCCGGCAAGCGCTACGCCGAGCTGGTGCTGTTGGGGGAGGACGCCGGGACCCGGCGCAGTCTCGGCGGCTATTCCGCCAGCTACCTGCGGTTCGTCTGGAGCCTGTCGGCGGCGGTCACGTGCACCGTCTACTGCCTGTGGGCGTTCGAGCTGCGTCAGACGACCGGCGCCATCCCCTGGTCCACGATCTCCATCGCCCCGTTCGTGCTGGGCCTGCTCCGCTACGCCGTCGACGTCGACCGCGGGGCCGCGGGAAGCCCGGAGGACATCGTCCTGCGCGACCGGGTGCTCCTGGGCCTGGGCCTGGTGTGGGCCGCGGTGTTCGTGCTGGGCGTCGTCGGCGGCTGAGGGTCCTCCGGGAAGCCCCGCCGCCGACGCCGCCCCGGCGGCTCAGCGCCCGTCGAACAGCCGGGCCCAGTTCTCGCGGCTGGTCAGCTGCGGCAGGGCCGCGCGGTACTGCTCGCGCAGCTCCGGGGCGCGGCGGACGAGATCGGCGCACGCGCGGGCGCCGCGGGTCATCAGCTCCCGGGCCCGCTCGGGGTCGCGCCGCCGCACGCGGACGCCCTCCTGCGACGCGTCGGTGATGACCGCGGTCTCGTAGCGGGCGACGTGCCACCACCGGGACTCCTCGAAGGGGATCGCGACCGGGTGCGCGTCGGTGGTGCCGCGCACCTGACCGGTGACCCGGGAGACGAGCGTCCGCAGCCTCCGCCCGGGCCGGCCGCCGGACACGGCGATGCTCGCCTCGCCCGCCCCCACGCCGGGGACGGCGGACGCCGGGTGCCGGACGGTCTCGGGGTAGGCGGCGCGCTCCGCGCGGATCTCGGCCGCGGCCGCGACGCCGCCGTCACGCAGCACCTCCGGCCCCTTCGCGAAGTCCTCGACCGCCTTGACCAGGGTGTGCGCCAGCCCGTACTGCATGCAGACCAGAGCGTGTCCCAGCCCCGCCATGAGGACCCGGGCGAGCGCGTACCGGCTGAAGGAGCTGTGCAGCGCCGCCGTGACGAGGGCGTTGCGGATGTTGAAGTACCGGTGCCAGTCGTCCCAGTCCTTCCAGCCGAAGTCCGCGTGCCAGACGCCGGCGCCGGCCAGGGTCACCGTGGCGAACCCGGCCGCGCGGGTCCGGAACCCGTACTCGATGTCGTCCCACTGGAAGAACAGCGGCAGGGGGTAGCCGACCGCGGCCACGACCTCCGCCGGGATCAGGCAGGACCACCAGCCGTTGTAGCCCGCGTCGACCCGGACCTCCTGCCGTTCCTCGGTCACGTCCGCGGTCTTCAGCGCGTTCGGCGACGGGATGCCGGCGGCCAGCAGGTGCAGCGCGGCCGTCTCCGCGCCGATGTGCAGCTGCTCGGGGTGCAGCAGGTTGAGCATCTGCGCGCCGACGATGGTCGGCTCGACCGTGACGTTGGCGAACGCGTTGAGGCGCGCGATCGTCTCCGGCTCGCAGAGGATGTCGTCGTCCATGAAGATCACGTTGGCGTGCTCGGCGCCGGCCACGCCCGCGACCTCGAACAACCCGCGGGTGAAGCCGCCGGCGCCGCCCAGGTTCGGCTGGGTGAGGTAGACGAGGCGGTCGCCCAGCGCCGCGGCGACGTCGGCGAAACGCGGGCGGCCGTCGACGCGGTCGCTGCCCTGGTCGACGACGTAGACGGCGTCGACCACGCTGAGCAGGCCCGGGTCCCCGGCGATCGCGTCCAGGGTCTCGATGCAGTCGTCCGCCCGGTTGTACGTGCAGATCACCGCGGCGACCGGTCGCGTCCGCGCGGGGGACGGCACGGTCCACCGCACGTCCTCGACCCGCAGCTCACCCTCGCCGGTCTCCCACTCGGCCCACAGCGCGCCGCCGTCGAGGAACCGGTCCACGCGGGCGGTCAGCGAGACGGGCCCGTCCCCGTCCACGTCGGCGACCGCGACGGTCCGGGTCACCCCCGCCACGTCGCTGGCCACGACCGTCATGCGGCCCGTGCCACGCACCGCGGCGGTGACCTCCACCTCGACGACGGCCGTCCACCGCTGCCAGTAGCTGGCGGGGAAGCGGCCGAAGTAGGTGTTGGTGGTGGCCCGCGAGTGCGGGGCGACGCGCAGGCCGTGCCGGCTGGTCCCGGCGGTCCCCTCCGGGACCTGCACGTACAGCGCGGTGGGCACCAGCGGCGAGGGGCCGTCGAAGAGCACCCGCTGCGCCACCATCCGCCGGGGGGCGTCGTGCTCCACCAGCGCCTCCCGCACCACGTCGGTCGTCCGCGTGGCGACGGCGGGGGCGTCGGCAGTGGTCTCGTCGGCCATGGATGGGGTCCTCTCGACGGCTCGGGCAGGCTAGCAACGCGGGGGGCGACGGGCGCGCCGTCGGCGGGATCAGTCCAGCAGGCGGGAGACGGCGGACAGTCGCTGGTCCCCGGACATGGCCGCGAGCCACCGCGCCCACCCCGGGCGGGTCCGCATCGCCTCCAGTGCCCCGCGGGCGGCTCCGCGGTCACCGCGGCGGGACGCCGCCAGCGCCGCGTACAGGTCCCGGGACCCCTCCGGGGCGAGGACCGCCAGGGTGTCGTAGTCCCGCTCCTCGAAGGCGCGGTGCAGGGTGCGCAGCACGCGCAGCCGGCCGACGGGGTCGTCGGAGTCGTCCACGCGCAGGTCGACGCGGATCCCGTCGTCCTCCTCCGTCTCGGGCTCCCCGCCGACGACCAGCAGCGCGGCGGACTGGCGGCCCCGCAGGTCGCCGCCGGCCTCCTCGCCCGCGGCCAGCGCGGCCAGCAGTCGGTCGGCGAGCGGGCCCGCGGTGACGGTGAAGGCGTGCAGCATGCGCGGGAGCACCCGGTCGGAGCCCAGCATGTTGCCCTGCACGCTCACCGCCTCGGCCACCAGGTGACCGCTCACCGGGAAGGCGCCGGGCCCGGTGTCGGCGGCGACCGCCCCCGTCGCGGAGAGGACGGCGACCTGCCGGTCGGCGTCCTCGGCGGCGTGCGCCGCCCGCCGCACCAGGTCGGCCGGGGGAGTGCCCTCGGCCAGCCCCGCCAGCAGCACCCCTCCCAGCCCCCGGGGGCTGCGCGCCTGCACGGCGACCACGCCCACCCCCGGCCGGGCCCGCGGCACCGCCCGGCCGACGGCGAGGATGCACGAGGAGACCGCGACGCCGAGCTCTCCGGTGGCGTGGTCGCGGGCGAGGACGGAGAACGTCATCGGTGCAGGGCGCGGCTCAGGCGGTCACGGGCAGCGACATGGTCCGCACGTCGTCGGCGACCGTCAGCGGCGCGCCGGTCGCGGCGACGACCTCCTCGACGGTGGTCCCGGGGGCGGTCTCGCGCAGCAGGAGCCCCGCGGGCGTGACGTCGACGACGGCGAGGTCGGTGACCACCCGGTCGACGCAGGCCCGGCCGGTCAGGGGGAGGGTGCACTCCTCGACGAGCTTGGGCGACCCGTCGCGGGCGACGTGCTCCATCATGATGATCACGTGGCGGGCGCCGTGGACGAGGTCCATCGCGCCGCCCATGCCGTTGACCATGGCGTCGGGGATGAGCCAGTTGGCCAGGTCGCCGCGGGCACTGACCTGCATCGCGCCGAGCACGGCGACGTCCAGGTGCTGGCCGCGGATCATGCCGAAGCTCGTCGCCGAGTCGAAGAAGCTCGCGCCCGGCAGGACCGTCACGGTCTCCTTGCCGGCGTTGACCAGGTCGGCGTCCTCCTCGCCCTCGACGGGGTAGGGGCCCACGCCCAGGATCCCGTTCTCCGAGTGCAGCACCACGTGCACGCCCTCGGGGACGAAGTTGGGGACCAGGGTCGGCATGCCGATGCCGAGGTTCACGTAGGAGCCGTCGGTCAGCTCCCGGGCCACGCGGGCGGCCACCTGCTCGCGGGTGAGCGTCATGTCAGCGGTCCTCCTCGGTGGCTTCCTCGCCGGCGCCGGCCGGCACCGCCGCCGAGGCCCGCGGGCGGGTGGTGCGCTTCTCGATGCGCTTGCCCTCGGGGCCGACCTCGACGACCCGGTCGACGAAGACGCCGGGCAGGTGCACCTCCTCGGGGCGGATCCCGCCGGGCTCGACCAGTCGCTCGACCTCGGCGACGGTGACCCGCCCGGCCATGCCGGCCAGCGGGTTGAAGTTCGCCGCCGACTCGTGGAAGACGAGGTTGCCGTGCCGGTCGCCGACGGCGGCGCGGACCAGCCCGAAGTCGGCGGTCAGCGCGGTCTCCAGCACGTACTGGCGGCCGCCGAACTCCCGCACCTCCTTGGGCGGCGACGTCGCCACGACGGTGCCGTCGGCGTCGTAGCGGGTGGGGATGCCGCCGTCGGCGACCATCGTGCCCACCCCGGCCGGGGTGTAGAAGGCGGGGATGCCGACGCCGCCGGCGCGCAGCCGCTCGGCCAGCGACCCCTGCGGGGTGAGCTCCACCTCCAGCCGGCCGGTCAGGTAGAGCCGGGCCAGCTCCTTGTTGCCGCCGACGAACGAGCTGATGGTCTTGCGGATCCGGCCGGCGTACAGCAGCACGCCCAGGGCCTCGTCGTCGACGCCGCAGTTGTTGGTGATGGTCGTCAGGTCGCGGACGCCGGACTCCAGCACCGCGTCGATGAGCCTGATCGGGACGCCGCACAGGCCGAACCCGCCGACCGCCAGCGTGGCGCCGTCGGTGATGCCCGCCACCGCCTCCCGCGCGGAGGCCACCACCTTGTCCATGCAGGAACCACCGTCCGTCGCGCGCGGCGTGCCCGGCCCCGCGTCAGGCGGGGCGGCCCAGCTCGCGGATGCCGTCGATCCGGGTGCCGAGGGTAGCCGTGACGCGCTCGTCGGCGGCCCGGCGGGCCAGGCGGGACGCGTCCGGTGCGGTCACCAGGACGACGGAGGCGCCCGCGGCCAGCGGCGCCAGCAGCCACGCCACCGGTCCGGCCTCGGCGGCGGTCCGGGCGTCGACGAGCACCCGGTCGCCCTCGGCCAGCCCGAGCCGCTGCGCCAGCTCGCCGGCGGCCTCCGCCAGGCCGGCCAGGCTCAGCTCCAGCCCGCCGACCACGAGGCCGGCGGCGGCCGGGTCGACCGGTTGCCAGGGGGAGAACACGTCGCCGTGGGTGCGCACCTCGACGGCGAAGTCGCGCGCCGGTCCGGCGTAGCCGGCCATGCCCAGCCCGAGCGGGTGCAGGGACAGGCCGACCAGCTCGGCGACCTCCAGCTCCTCCAGCGGTCCCAGCCGGCCGTGGTCGGCGAGGACGACGTCGGCACCGGCCAGCGCCCCGTCGTCCTCGGCGGCCGGCTCGACCACGGTGGCGCCGCAGCTCCACGCGCCCAGCAGCACGGCGGCGGTCTGCCAGTGCGCCGGCAGGACCACGGCGACCCGGCTGCCCGGGGCGACGTCGAACTCCTCCTGCAGCAGGTTCGCGGTCTTGGCGACCCAGTTGGCCAGGGTCAGGGCGGACAGCTCCACGCGCGAGGCCGCCACGTCGTCGTAGTGGGTGAGCAAGGGTGCGGCGGGCGCGCGGCGGACGGCCGCGGTCAGCAGGCCGGCGGGTGAGGTGGGACTCGTGGGAGGCACGGGGACAGGGTGACACCGGGGTGGACCGGTTCGGCTCTGGACCGGATCGGCGGGGATAGAGTCGTCTCGGTGGACACCGGCGCGCCCCGTCGCGCCTCCGGTCCGGCGGGCAGGACGGTCCGCGCCGGACGATCGAGAAGGCCTCACATCCCCATGAGTACTGACGTCGGCGTGCGCGCCGCACCGCCCCGTCGGGGTGACGAGCCGCTGCCCGGCGGCGCACGAGGGCTCGTGCGCCAGTTCCTCCGCTTCCTGCTCGGGTCGGGGCTCGGCCTCCTCGTGGACCTGGGGGTGTTCGCCGTCGCGGTGCGACTCGGCGCACCGCCATGGGCCTCGAACGTCGTCAGCGCTGGCTGCGCCGTGGTCGTCGTGTACCTGTTCGTGACCCGGTACGCGTTCTCCGGTGGCCGGTCGCGAGCGTCCTTCGCCGCTTTCGTGGCCTGGTACGCCGTCTCGATCGCGGTCTTCTCGACGGGGATCGAGCTCCTGCACGAGCACACGGGCTGGGCGCCGTTCCTCTGTAAGTTGGTCTCACTGCCGCCCTCGTTCGCGGCCAACTTCCTCTTCAGCCGGTTGCTCCTGCACCGCTCGCCGGTGCGGGTCGGGCACGGCGGCGCGCACGAGGACGCAGCTCGGGGCACGCATGACGACCGGTGACGGCAGGACGAGCCAAGGGAGGAACGACATGGGGGCTTCCGCACCCCGCACGACGCCGGGCGGGATGATCGAGGCCCTCCTCTTCGATCTCGACGGCACCCTCGTGGACACCCGCGCTGCGAACTTCCAGGCCTATCGGGACGCCTTCGGCGCATCCGGCCACGCGCTCACCCCGGAGCAGTTCGCCACCACGTGGGGCCGTGACTCGCGGGACTTCATCCCGGACCTGCTTCCGGGCATCGGGACCGCCGAGGTCGAGGCCATCCGGGCAGCCAAGAGCCGGTTCTACGCCGACCTCCTCGACCGCACCACGGCGAACGACGCGCTGATCGCGTTCCTGCGACTCGTGGCACCCACCCACCGCACGGCGTTGGTCAGCACCGCGAAGTCGGTCAACGGCCGGCAGATCCTCGAGACGCACGGGCTCGTGGAGCTCTTCGACGTCGTCGTCTGGGGCGACGACGTCAGACGCAGCAAGCCCGATCCGGAGGGGTACCTGCGGGCGCTCGACGCTCTGGGTGCGGATGCCGCCCGCAGCCTCGCCTTCGAGGACTCGGAGGCGGGTCGGCAGGCCGCTGCCGCCGCTGGGATCGCCGTCCTCGAGGTCCCGCACTTCTGATGGCTCGTCGTCGTTACTCCCGCGGTCGGCTGGCTCTCATCGTCGTCGCTCTGTCGTCCCTCACGCTGTTCGTCGTCCTGTGCTGGCCGTCGCTGCGTCGCATGTGGACCTGGCTGTCCGACGGTCTGACCGGCGGGGACTGGGCCGTGGTCGGCGTCGCCGCGCTCGTCCACCTGCTCGGCCACCTGCTGCGCGCCGCCCGGACGAAGGTGCCCATCGACAACGTGCGACGAGGGAGCCTCGCCGGCCAGTTCCGCCACCTGTCGATCGGCTACCTGTTCAACCTCGTGCTGCCGTTGCGGATCGGCGAGGTCGTCCGCTCCTACCTGATCGCGAAGACGCTGCGGATCAGCTTCCTGTACACGCTGCTCGCGGTCGTCTTCGAGCGGCTGATCGACGTGGTCCTGGTCTCGGTCGCGTTCCTGGTCCTGCTCGTCCTGGTCGGCGGCCCGGTGTCGGGTGTGGTGGCCTTCGCGGCCGGAGTGGCACTGGTGGTCTCCCTGCTGGCGATCGCCGTCCTCGCGGCCTTCGTGCGGGAGAACCGCTTCCTGATGCGACTGGCCTGGCGGGCCACGGGGTGGCTGAACACCGACCTGGAGAACCGGGCACGGTTCAAGCTCTGGTCGGTCATCTTCGGTTTCCAGCGCTTCTCCCGGCAGCGGAGGCAGCTGGTCCGCTACGGCTTCCTGGCGCTCGCGTCCTGGGCGTGCTACCTGGCGGCCGCCGCGCTCGTGGCAGTCGTCGTCCTCCCGCACCTGAGCGGGCGGGATGCCTTCGTCGCTGCGACGGCCCCCTCGGCGGCGGTGAGCTCCGGGCTCGGCAACGGTGCCCCGGGTGGCTACCTCGACGACATCCGCAGGTTCATCGAGGGGAGCCTCGGGCTCGAGGGGCCCACGGTGGTGCTCTTCGCGGCGGCGACGTGGGCCGTCACCTACGTGCCGGTGGCTCTCGTCGCGGTGGTGGCCCTGTTCGTCAACTGGGCTCGCAGCAGCGCACCCGCGGCGGGCGGCGAGCCGGCGCCCTCCGACCGGTACGTCAACAAGCTGGGGCGCGAGCAGGACATCTCGGGGTCGATGACGCACTTCCTCGACGCGTACTTCCAGCGACAGCGCCTCAGTCAGGTCATGCACCGCCTCGAGGTCGACGGCAACGTCAGCCTCGTCCGCTTCTTCAAGGGCGGATCGAACGCCGTCACCCTGCTGGCGACCAACGGGACCGGCGAGTTGTTCGTCAAGAAGATGGTGCCGCCGGAGTACGCCCACCGGCTGAAGAACCAGCACGACTGGCTCGCCGAACGGGCCGATCACGGTCAGCTGGTCACGGTGTTGCGGGAGCAGCACGCCGAGGACCACTACGCCATCGACCTGGAGTACCGCCCCAGCAGCGTCCCGTTGTTCGAGTACGTGCACGAGAACTCGTTCACCGAGAGCGCGGCCAAGTTGGCCGAGCTGTGGGACTACATGTACGCGCGGGTCTACTCGTCCGGTCCGCTGGAGCACCGCCCGGACCTCCGCGACGACTACGTCGCCGAGCGATTCGTGCTCCGGGTCCGCGCGGCGGCGGAGTCCCATCCGGCCCTGGCCGAGGCGCTGAAGGGCGACCGGATCATGATCAACGGCCGCGAGTACGACAACTTCGACCGGGTGCTGAGCCGGATCCACACCACGGAGGCCGCCTGGTCGGACCTCGCGAGCTTCCAGCCCAGCTCCACCATCCACGGCGACCTGACGGTCGACAACGTCCTGGTCGACCTGCCGTCGCGCGATGTCCTCGTCATCGATCCGTCGGACGACAACCAGATCCGTGGACCGGTCATCGACTTCGCCCGGCACATGCAGTCGCTCCTCTACGGCTACGAGTTCCTCAACGACGACGAGGAGCCGGTCGTCCTCGGCGCCCAGGACGGCGTCCGCGAGATCACCTATCGTGACGCCCGCTCGGCGCGGTATGCAGAACTGGCGGAGTTCGTGACCACCGAGATCATGACGCGTCGTCTGCACCCCGCCGAACAGCGCGCCGTGCTGTTCCACGTCGGGCTGTTCTACGGCCGCATGCTCACCCACCGGGTCGCCATCAACCCCGGCACGGTGCTGAAGTACTACGGGGTGTGCATCCAGGCACTCAACCGGTTCCTGGACCAGTACGACCTGCCCTCGCACGGGCAGGAGACGGAGTCCCTCGGCGGTCAGGCGAGGGTGGAGGAGGTCTTCTCACGGTGAAGGCGGTCATCGCCATCCCGGCCTACAACTGCGCCCCGCAGATCGGCCGCGTCCTCGACGAGATCACCGACGAGCTGGCGGCCAGGGTGGCCGAGATCTGGGTCGTCGACAACCGCAGCACCGACGACACCCTCGAGCGGGCGCTCGAGTACCGCCGGTCCGGTCGCCTGCCCAACCTGCGGGTGTTCCGCAACCGGCAGAACAACAGCCTGGGCGGCACACACAAGGTGGCCTTCGAGCACGCCCGTGTCGCCGGGATGACCCACGTGGCGATCCTGCACGGCGACAACCAGGCCCGCAGCGACGAGGTCGCGCTCCTCCTGGACCACGTGCGGGCGCACCCCGGGACGCAGACCGTGCTCGGGTCCCGTTTCAGCCGCCGCTCGCGGCTGAACGGGTACGACGCCAAGCGGGTCTGGGGCAATCGGGTCCTCAACGGTGTGTACAGCGCCGTCACGTTCCGGCTGCTGCAGGACCTCGGCTCCGGCCTGAACCTCTTCGCCCTGCGCGACCTGGACCCCGCCCGGTACATGCGGTTCGCGAACCACCTGACGTTCAACTACGAGCTGATCCTCGACCTGGTCGCTCGGCGGGTCCGCTTCGCCTACGTGCCGATCACCTGGCGGGAGGAGGACCAGGTGTCGAACGCCCGCAACTGGAACATCTTCCGGACGGCCCTGCGCAACCTCGCACTGTGGCGTCTGGGCCGGCCGACGTCCCAGCCGGCTGCCGATCGCGACTACGAGTGGGACGAGGTCCGCTGATGGCCACCCTGCAGGTCCTGATGCCGATGGGTGGCCTGGGCACCCGGTTCCGCAAGGTGGGGATCAGCACGCCCAAGCCGCTCATCGAGGTGGACGGCGGTCCGATGTTCCAGCGCGCGCTGCGCTCGTTCGACCCGTGGGTGGGGGAGAAGACCGTGACCGTCGTCGTCCGCGCCGACGACGACGCCGAGCACGGGCTGGCCGACCAGGTGCTGGACGCCCAGCCGGACGCCCGCATCGTGCTGCTCGACCACGACACGCGCGGCGCGGTGGAGACCTGCCTGGTCGCGCGTGACGCCCTCGACCCCGACCAGCCGCTGGTGATCATCGACTGCGACATCGCCTTCGACAGCCCCGGGTACTTCCGGGTGCTCGCCGACGCGGTGGCGCGAGACGGTCTGGACGGGCTGCTGCTGTCGTTCTCCTCCGTGCTGCCCCGCTACAGCTTCGCCGAGGTCGGGCCGGACGGGCTCGTCGTGCGCACGGCCGAGAAGCAGGCGATCTCCTCCGACGCGCTCATGGGCGTCTACTCGTTCACGTCGGCCCGGGTCTTCCTCGAGGCGGCGGACCGGTTGATGGCTCGTCAGATCGACGCGGCGATGCCCGAGTACTACGTGTCGCTCGTCTTCAACGAGCTGATCGCCGCCGGTCGACGAGTCGGTCTGGTGCGCGGCGACTTCTACTGCTTCGGGACGCCGGAGGAGTTGGCCGCCTACCGGGCCACCGGGAAGCCGGTCTGACCTCGGCCGCGTCAGTTGATGCAGCTCTGGTCGTCGGCGGTGCGCACGTCCTCGCCGGTGCCCTCGTCGGGGGCGGGTTGCGCGGTGGTGGCCACGCCGATGCCGTTGAAGTCCTCGCCGAGCACGAGCTGCACCGTGCCGGCGGTGGCCGTGTCGTCGGCCTGCAGGACCGCGCCGGGCACCTGGGCGGCGACGGTGGCCGCGGCTGCCTCGTCGCCCGTCGCGTACCGCACGGTCGTCTGGGCGAGGTCGTTGGAGTCGGCGTTGCCGGTGCCGGTGACGGTGAAGCCGGCGGTCTCCAGGTCGCCGGCCGCGCTGGCGGCCAGACCCGAGATGCCCGAGCCGTTGAGCACCTCGACCGAGACGGTGGACGGGTCGACGGGCTCCGGCGCTGCCGGGGTCTCCTCCTCCGCCGGCGGCGCAGGGTCGGCCGACAGCTGCGCGAAGAACTG
The DNA here is from genome assembly GCF_054050555.1 of Blastococcus sp. SYSU D00695. Classification (NCBI taxonomy): domain Bacteria; kingdom Bacillati; phylum Actinomycetota; class Actinomycetes; order Geodermatophilales; family Geodermatophilaceae; genus Blastococcus; species Blastococcus sp. SYSU D00695. The sequence continues at coordinate 21,182 of NZ_JBJGZP010000017.1, forward strand.
GTGCAGCGTGTCCTCGTCCGCGAGCTGGACGACGTCACCGGCCCCGTCGACCCTCTCGTTGCCGACGTAGGGCACCGTCTGGAACACCACGTTGCCCAGGTCGACCGCCTGCATCTGCCGGGCGAGCTGGAACAGGTCCAGCCCGTCGTCCACGGTCAGGGCCTGCGACGCGGCCTCGACGAGCTCCCGCTGCCTGCCCGGGTTGAGCAGCACGTCGTCGGACAGCATGTTGCGCAGCACGCCGGCGATGAAGACCTGCTGGCGCTTGATCCGGTCGAAGTCGGTGCTGGTGTTGCCGATGTTGTGCCGCTGGCGGACGAACTTGAGCGCGTCGGCGCCGCTGATCGTCTGCACCCCGGCGGGGAAGAAGGCGCCGGACCACCGGCGGTCGTCCACGGCCTCGCACAGGTTGACCTCCACGCCACCGACGACGTTGGTCAGCTCGAAGAAGCCGAGCAGGTCGACCTCGGCGTAGTGGTCGATCTGCAGGCCGGTCAGGTCGTGGATCGTCTGCACCAGCAGCTGCGCCCCGCGGGCCTGCTTCTCGCTCTCCGGCAGCGTCTCCTCGACGTCGCCGTAGCCGGCGGCGTAGGCGGAGTTGAGCTTGCCCCACCCGTGGCCCGGGATCTCGACGTAGGAGTCGCGGGGGAAGGAGACGAACGACGCGGCGGAGCCGTCGGCCGGCACGTGCACCAGGATCATCGTGTCGGTGTTGAGGCCGGAGTCCTCGCCCGCGTTCAGCTCGGCGAGCTGCTCCGGGGTCAGGTCGGCCCGGCTGTCGCTCCCGACCAGCAGCATGTTCATCGCCTCGCCGCCGGTGCCGTCGTCCTCGTTCCCGCTGTCGGGGATCGCGTCGGTGCGGTTGACCGAGGCCTCGGCCAGCCGCCCGAGGTACCAGCTCCACCCGGTGCCCAGCAGCAGGGCGGCCGACAGCAGCCCCGCGACCGCGCGTGCTGCGACGGTCGCCCGCCCCGCGCGGCGCGCCCGCGGCCCGGGGCGGCCCGGCCGCACGGGCGCGGCGGACCGGTGGTCCGACCGCGGGGCGCCGGTGCCGCCGCGGCCGAGCCGGGGGTCCAGGCGGCCCGGCAGCGGCCGGTCGCCGGGCTCGTGCGGCCTGCGCTCCACGGTGGCCTCCGGGGGTCGGTCGTCGTCTCCGGGCGGCGGCGTGCGCCCTCCACCCGGCGGCTCGCGGCGGAGCCACGACAGGCTAGGCGGCCGCGACCGCCGACGGTGGCACCCGCCGCACCCCGGGGGCGGGTGGGACCGGTGAGCCGGACGGGACGGCCCGCCGGCGTCAGTTGATGCAGGTCTGGTCGTCGGCGGTGCGGACGTCCTCGCCGGTCACCTCGTCGGGGGCGGGCTGGGCGGTGGTGGCCACGCCGATGCCGTTGAAGTCCTCGCCGAGCACGAGCTGCACCGTGCCGGCGGTGGCCGTGTCGTCGGCCTGCAGGACCGCGCCGGGCATCTGGGCGGCGACGGTGGCCGCGGCTGCCTCGTCGCCCGTCGCGTACCGCACGGTCGTCTGGGCGAGGTCGTTGGAGTCGGCGTTGCCGGTGCCGGTGACGGTGAAGCCGGCGGTCTCCAGGTCGCCGGCCGCGCTGGCGGCCAGACCCGAGATGCCCGAGCCGTTGAGCACCTCGACCGAGACGGTGGACGGGTCGACGGGCTCCGGCGCTGCCGGGGTCTCCTCCTCCGCCGGCGGCGCAGGGTCGGCCGACAGCTGCGCGAAGAACTGGTGCAGCGTGTCCTCGTCCTCCAGCCGGATGATCGAGCGGCCCTGCTCGTCGCGGTCGTCGCCGACGTAGGGGACGGTCTGGAACTCGATGCTGCCGCCGGTCACCGACTGCATCTGCCGGGCCAGGGCGAACAGGTCCAGGTCCTGGTCGACGGTCAGCGCCTGCGAGGCGGCCTCGACGAGCTGACGCTGCTTGCCCAGGTCCAGCAGCACGTCGTCGGACAGCATCTTGCGCAGCACGCCGGCCATGAAGACCTGCTGCCGGACGATCCGGTCGTAGTCGCCGCGGGGCAGGCCGTGCCGCTGCCGGACGAACTTGAGCGCGTCCGCGCCGGAGATGGTCTGCGGGCCCGCGGGGAAGACGGCGCCGGAGAACGCGCGGTCGTCCACGGCCTCGCACAGGTTCACGTCGACCCCGCCGACGACGGTGCTCAGCTGGAAGAAGCCGAGCAGGTCCACCTCGGCGTAGTGGTCGATCTGCAGGCCGGTCAGGTCGTGGATCGTCTGCACCAGCAGCTGCGCGCCGCCGGCCTGCCGCTGGGCCTCGGGCTGGCTGTCGTCCACCTCGTTGTAGCCGTAGGCGTAGGCGGCGTTGAGCTTGTCCCAGCCGTGGCCGGGGATCTGCACGTAGGAGTCGCGGGGGAAGGAGACGAACGACGCCCGCGAGCCGTCGGCCGGCACGTGGACCAGGATCATCGTGTCGGTGTTCAGGCCGGAGTCGGTGCCGGCGTTGAGCTCGGCCAGCTGCTCCTCGGTGAGGTCCGCGCGGCTGTCGCTGCCGACCAGCAGCAGGTTCATCGCCTCGCCGCCGGCGCCGTCGTCGCCGTTGCCGCTGTCGGGGATCGCGTCGGTGCGGTTGACCGAGGCCTCGGCGACCTGGCCGAGGTACCAGCTCCACCCCGTCCCCGAGAGGAGCAGGGCCGACAGAGCGCCGGCGACGACGCGGGTGGCGACCGTGGTCCGCCGGCCGCGGCGCCCGGACCCGCGACCTTCGCGGGCGTCGGCGGGACGCTCGGCCGCCGGCCTCTCGGACCCGGGAGTGCGGCCGGAACCAGGCCGACCCAGCCGCGGGTCCAGGCGGGCCGGAAGCGGCCGGTCGCCGGACCCACCGGGCGGGTCGGGGTTCTTCGTGCTCACGCGGTCGTCCTCTCCGTGCTGGGTCCCACCGGTGCCGACTCGAGTGGAGGGAACCCCTCCGTCACCTCGGCGCGGGAGCGCGCCCACGCGCCGGCGAGCGGTGGTCCCAGGCTAGGCGCGGGGAGGCCGACCGGGACCACGACAAGCCGACGTGGGACGGCTGGGGCGGGGGATGCGCGACGGCGCTGCGGGTCCTCCCGACGGGCGCCGCTGGGCCCTGCGAGGGCATGCCGAGGCGGTGGGTCCCCGTCACGCTGGTCGGGTCTGCAGGGAGTGTCGTGTCCGAGACCGCGCGACCGCGTGGGGCGTGGAGTGGCCACTGGGGCGGGGGAGGATCCGGACGAGACGGACCGGCCCCCCTTCTCGCTCGCCTCGCGGGCTGTCGGGAGGCTCGCGGGTACCGTCCCCGACGTGAGTCTGGCTAGCGCGCCTCCCCCCACGTCCTTGGCGAGGACATTCTCGGACCTGGTGTCCGGGTGGCGTCAACGAGAGCTGTGGGGCCACCTCGGGTGGCAGGACATCCGCCAGCGGTACCGCCGATCCCTGCTGGGCCCGCTGTGGATCACGATCAGCATGGCCGTGACGGCCGTCGCACTCGGGATCCTGTACTCAGGGCTGTTCGGCAACCCGATCGAGAAGCAGCTCCCGTACGTCCTCGTCGGCATGATCGTCTGGGGTTTCATCGCCGGCTGTGTGAACGAGGGGGCGGAGGTCTTCATCGCCAACGAGGGCCTGATCAAGCACCTGCCCTCGCCGCTCAGCGTCCACGTCTACCGGCTCGTCTGGCGCCAGATCCTGTTCTTCGCGCACAACATGATCGTGTACGCGATCATGCTGCTCATCTTCCCGCAGCCGATGTCCTGGACGGTCGTCTACGTCCTGCCTGCCTTCGGCCTGCTCGTGCTCAACGGCGCCTGGGTCGCACTCCTCGCGGGTATCGTGAGCACGCGTTTCCGGGACCTGACGCCGATCACCCAGAGCGTCGTCCAGCTGATGTTCTTCCTCACCCCGATCGTGTGGATCTACGGCGACCTGCTGAACAGCCCGAACCCCGCGGTCGCGGAGCGCGCGCGCCTCGCCGAGTTCAACCCGTTCCTCCACTTCATCGAGATCGTCCGGGCGCCACTGCTCGGAGCGGACCAGCAGGTGCGGCACTGGGTCGTGGTGCTCGTCATCACCGTCGTCGGGTGGGTCCTGGCGCTCCTCGTGATGCGTCGTTACCGGGCCCGCGTGGCCTATTGGGTCTGACCGGATCGCGGACAGGAAGGCACATCTCGTGGTCAGCATCACGACGCATGATGCGTCGGTCGACTTCCCCATCTTCGACGCCAAGAGCAGGTCGCTGAAGAAGACGGTGCTCGGTCTCGTCGGAGGGAACATCTCCAGCGACACCAAGGTGCCGGTCATCCAGGCGCTGCGGGACGTCACCCTCGACCTGACGCACGGAGCCCGGGTCGGGTTGGTCGGCCACAACGGCGCCGGCAAGTCGACCCTCCTCCGACTGCTGGCCGGGATCTACGAACCCACCCGGGGATCGGCGACCGTGCAGGGCCGTGTCGCGCCCGTCTTCGACCTCGGGGTCGGCATGGACCCGGAGGTGTCGGGCTACGAGAACATCATCGTCCGCGGTCTCTTCCTGGGCATGTCGCGCAAGGAGATGGAGACCCGGGTCGACGACATCGCGGAGTTCACAGAGCTCGGTGACTTCCTCTCCATGCCCCTGCGCACGTACTCCACGGGTATGCGTGTGCGCCTGGCACTGGGAGTCGTCACGAGCATCGATCCCGAGATCCTGCTGCTCGACGAGGGCATCGGTGCCGTCGACGCCGCCTTCCTGGAGAAGGCCCGTGACCGGCTGCGCGACCTGGTGGACCGGGCCGGCCTGTTGGTCTTCGCCTCGCACTCGGACGAGTTCCTCCGCCAGTTGTGCACGAGCGCGATCTGGATGGAGCAGGGTCGCGTGCGACAGCAGGGTTCGCTCCGGGACGTGCTCGTCGCCTACAAGGGGCCCGATGCATGGGTGGACACGACGCGGTCCGCCGAGCCATCGGTCGGCGAGGGGTTCGGCGCGGCGTGAGGAGGGGGTCCCCGACCGGCGACGGCCTCGTCGTGGCGGTCGTCGTCACCCGGCACAGGACGGAGACCCTGAGGCGCAGCCTCCGGGCGGTCGAGGCGCAGACCCGGCCCGTCGACACCGTCGTGGTCGTCGACAACGGCGCAGATCCCGCCACGGAGGCGGTGGTCCGCGACTGTGCGATCCGCACCGTGTACCTGCCCTCGGCGACCAACCTGGGCGGTGCTGGAGGGTTCGCACTCGGGTTGCTCACGGCGCTGTCCCTGGGGGCCGACTGGATCTGGTGCGCCGACGACGACGGTCGTCCGGGTGACCAGGGCGTCCTGGCGACGCTCCTGGACGAGGCGTCGGCGAGGGACCTCGCGGAGGTCTCGCCGGCCGTCGTGGACGAGGCAGACGCGCGCCGCCTGGCGTTCCCGCTCCGGCGGGGACTGCACTGGTCCGCGTCGCTCGACGACTTCGCGCCGGACGAGTTCCTGCCCTCCTACGCGAGCCTCTTCAACGGCGCCCTCTTCCGCGCCGGAGCTCTCCGAGCCGTCGGAGTGCCGGACCTCCGGCTCTTCATCCGTGGTGACGAGACGGAGATCCATCGGCGGCTCCTCAGGTCGGGCCTGCGGTTCGGCACCACCATGCGCGCCACGTATCTCCACCCCCAGGGGGGAGACGAGTTCGTCCCCATCCTCGGCGGGCGGCTCTCCGCACAGTTCCCGCCGGACGAGGCGAAGCGCTACTTCACCTACCGCAACCGCGGGTACCTGATGGCGCAGCCGGGCATGCGCTGGCTCTTCCCCCTCGAGCTGCTGCGGTTCGGCTACTTCTTCCTGAGCCGGCGCGATGTCCGGGGACTGCTGACCTGGCTGTCGCTGACCCGTGCCGGGCGCCGGGAGCGTTTCGGGATGCCGCCGACGCGCTGAGGACCCCGAGGAGCGGACGCGGAGGACGCGGTCGTACCGAGCGGCGGCCGGGCGTCGACCAGGCGTCGGCGCCGCGGGCGGTCGACGACGTCGTCCGGCATCCGGCGACCGCCGTCACCGGCGGGAGGGGGGCGGAGCATCGACCGCGATCAGCCCGTCGCGGTGGCAGCAGCGGTCCTCGCCGTCGTGCACGGGTGCCGAGACGCCGGCACCCGTGCACGGGTGCCGGCGCCTCGGGACTGCACGGCCGTCAGAGGACGGTGCGCGGGAAGGTCGGCTTCGGGTCGAAACGGACTCCCTCGAGCCACTTGGCTGCCAGGCGGCGACGGAGCCGCCAGGGGACCCTGCCCATGCGCAGGCCGGCGAACACCCGTTGCGCGAAACGCAGGGCGGCGAACGGGTCCTCGTGGTGCCAGCGGTACGACGCCTCGTTGCGTACCCCGTACTCGAACTTCCACATGTTGGAGTCGTTCACGTCCGCGAAGTTGACGCCGCGGTTCACGCCGAGGTCGTGGACAACCGTGCTGCTGAGGACCTGGACGCCTGGTCCTGCCGCCGTGATGCGCCGGGTGTACTCCTGGTCGTCGAACCAGATGAAGTACTCACTGAGCGGCAGACCGAACTGCGTGATCGCCCATCGCGGGAACATCACGGAGACGAACGAGCAGGCCCCCACCAGGACCGCCTGCTGTCCCCGGACGAGGAGCCTGCCCCAGTCCCAGGTCGTCTCGGGGTTGTTCATCTCGCAGATCTCCCCGTCGCTCCAGCGCACGACCGAGCAGGAGAAGGGCAGCCGGATGCCCATGCTCTCCTCGGCGGCCAGGTGGCCGTCGAGGAGGGTCCGCAGCGCGTCGGGGTCGGCGTAGCAGTCGTCGTCCATGATCCAGACGAAGTCGGCTCCCCGTTCATAGGCCAGGCCCATGCCGTGGGCGAACCCACCGGCACCGCCGGTGTTCTGCGGCAGCCGTTCGATGTGGACCGTGGGCCGGCCCTCGTACGCGGCCAGCACCTCCGCGGTCGCGTCGGTCGACGCGTTGTCGACGATGATCACCTGGTCGGCAGGCCGGTCCTGGGCGAGCACGTGCTCGATGACCTTGCCGAGCTTGTCGGCGCGGTTGTACGTCACGATGACCGCCGCCACGTCGAGCGTCATGATGCCCACCTTTCGTAGAGCGCCGCCGTCCAGTCACGGGCACGGGGCAGAGCGGCGAACGCGTCGATCTGCGCTCGCTGGAGGCGGAGTTGTCGTGCGTGGAGGGCCGGGTCCTCGCACAGTCGGGTGACCACCCGCTCGGCCTCGCGCAGGAACGCCAGAGGCGGTCGGGGCAGCAGCAGGTCCTGCGGCACGACGGATGCCTGTGAGCCGACGTCGGCGCTCACCACGAGGACGCGGTGTGCGTCGGCCTCGAAGGAGGTGAGCGTGATGCCCTCGTTGTCGGAGCTGATCACGAGCACGTCGGCCTCGGCCAGCGTCTGCGAGACCGGGCGGTCGATGCCCCGCAGTTCCACGGCGCCCGACAGCCCGAGGCGGGCGTGCCCGGCGCGGACCGTGTCGGCGAGCTCGCCGTCGCCGTGCATGACGAACCGGACGCGGTCTCCCAGCCGTTCCCGCAACCGCGCGGCCAGGCGGAGGAACAGGTACGGCCGCTTCTGCTGCGCGAACCGACCGACGAAGGCCACGGTGAGCGGCTCGCGCGGGTCGCGCTCGGGGGCGTGATCCGCCCGCCGGCCGGCCGGGTCCACGGTGAGGTCGGCCAGGGTCGCGAGACTCACCTTCTCCCGCGGCAGGCCCTGGCGGTCCACGAGGTAGTCGCGCAGTTGCGGGGAGATGACGTGGTGCTCGTCCATGACGTCCGACATCCGCAGCGCGATGTCGACGAAACCACCGGTCCGCCACTCCAGCACGTGGAGGGAGTCCACCATCTCGGCGTCGGGGTACTGGGCGCGGATCCACGGCAGCCGGTTGTACAGCCAGGCGCAGTGGTGCACGTGGACGCCCCGGACGTCGTACCGGGTGAAGAGCTCGCTGAGCAGGCGGGAGTCCTGCTCTCCGGTCATGGGGTGCGTCAGGGGGATGACCAGGGCGCCGTCGAACGCGGCGCGCGCGATGTCCGGGTGCGCCGATGGCCGGTCGGTCAGCACGATCGGGACGAGGCCGGCGTCGCGCGCCATCATGATCGTCTCGGCCGCCCAGCGCTCCGCGCCACCGAGTTCGAGCCAGTGCAGGCCGAAGAGGACGGCCTTCGGTCGCCCGCTCGCCGACGTCGCGGATCGCGGCTGCGACCGGCGGACGCGGGGGACCGGCCGGGAGAGCCGACGGTTCTCCAGCCGATCGGTCCGGTGCTGCCGGAGGGCGTCGTACACCACGGGGAGCCGGTCGCGGACGGCGATCCGGGCGTCGTGCAGACGACCCGGTGGACGGTCCTGCCGCATCAGCGAGCTCGGCGGTCCGCCGAGGTCCACCACGACGTCCACCGGTCCGGCGGCGGAGGGGGCGGTGCTGCTCGCCTGGGCCTCGACGACGCCCACGACGGTGCGGTCCTCGGGCCACTCGATGCGACTGGTCGCCAGGTCGGTCAGCGAGGGCAGGTGCGGGCCCGAGGTCCGCAGCACCGTGAGACGTACGCGCTGACCGGGACGGATGAGCGTGTGGTAGGCGAGGGCGCCGTCGAGGAGCCGCGACTCGCGCGGCGACAGGTCGGAGTGCCAGTCCGCCTTCTCGAGGAGCTCGTACACGCCAGTGGTGCTGGTCACGCTCCGCCCTCCGGGAGCGGCACGACGGCGGCCGGGGGTGTGGGGGTGCGCCTCATCAGTCCTCCAGACGGCCGTCGAGTGTCGAGCCCTGCTCGAAGAAGGGACGGATGCGGTTGTCGAACATGCTCAGGGCCGACCCGATGGCCATGTGCATGTCCAGGTACTTGTAGGTCCCCAGCCGCCCACCGAACAGGACACGCCTCTCCGCGGCCTCCTGCCTGGCGAGCTCGCGGTAGCGCTCGAGCTTGACGCGGTCCTCGGGGGTGTTGATCGGGTAGTACGGCTCGTCGCCGGTCTCCGCGAACCGCGAGTACTCACGGACCACGACCGTCTTGTCGGTCGGGTAGTCCCGCTCGGGGTGGAAGTGCCGGAACTCGTGGATCCGGGTGTAGGGGACGTCCTCGTCGGCGTAGTTCATCACCGATGTGCCCTGGAAGTCGGGGACGGGCAGGACCTCGGTCTCGAAGTCCAGCGTGCGCCAGCCCAGCTCACCGGCCTGGTAGCCGAAGTACTTGTCGATCGGACCGGTGAAGACGGTCGGCACGTCCCGCGGCAGCTGGTCGCGGACGTCGAAGTAGTCGGTGGACAGCCGCACCTCGATGTTCGGGTGGTCGGCCATCCGGGTCAGCCAGGCGGTGTACCCGTCGACGGGCAGACCCTCGTGGGTGTCGTTGAAGTAGCCGTTGTCGAACGTGTACCGCACGGGTAGCCGCGCGATCACGGCGGCCGGCAGTTCCTTGGGGTCGGTCTGCCACTGCTTCTTCGTGTACCCGCGCACGAAGGCCTCGTAGAGGGGGCGGCCGATCAGCGAGATCGCCTTCTCCTCGAGGTTGCCGACGTTCGCGGTGTCGATCTCGGCGGCCTGCTCCGCGACCAGCGCGCGGGCCTCGTCCGGGGTGAAGCTGCGGCCGAAGAACTGGCACAGGGTGAGCAGGTTCATGGGGAACGAGTAGGTCTGGCCGGAGTAGGTGGTGAAGACCTTGTGCCGGTACCCGGTGAAGCGGGTGAACTGGTTGACGTAGGCCCAGACCCGCTCGTTCGAGGTGTGGAAGAGGTGGGCGCCATACCGGTGGATCTCGATGCCGGTCTCGGGCTCGGGCTCGGAGTACGCGTTGCCCCCGAGGTGGTCGCGGCGGTCGATGACCAGCACGCGCCTGTCCAGCTGGCTGGCCACCCGCTCGGCGACGGTGAGGCCGAAGAAGCCGGAGCCCACGACGACGAGGTCGGGCTTGGTGTCGGTCACGCCTGGCGACGATACCGGCGCGCCGGTGCGCTCCTCGGAGCGCCGCGAGGATGCGTGACGGATCCGTCCCTTTCGTCCCAGCAGTCGCAGCGAGCACCGCCGGAGAGTGCTGGACCGCGGCTCGTTACAGTGCGACCGTGGCTCCCGCGACCGGCCGCGAGGCCCTGCGTGTCGTCGCCGTCACCTACTCGCCGGGCGGTGCTCTCGAGGGCTTCGTCGACTCGCTGGCACTCGCCACCACCAGGCCGGTCGAGGTGGTGCTCGCGGACAACGGGTCGACCGACGGCGCCCCCGAGGCCGCGGCGGCGCGGCACGGCAACGTCCGGCTGCTGCGGACCGGCGGCAACGTCGGGTACGGCGCCGCGGTCAACGCGGGCATGGCCGGCCTGACCGACGGCTGGGCCCTGGTGGCCAATCCCGACGTCCGGTTCGAACCGGGGTCGGTGGACGAGTTGCTGGCCGTGGCGGCCCGGTGGCCGCGCGCGGCGACGGTCGGCCCGGCCATCCGGACGCCGGAGGGGGAGCTGTACCCCTCCGCCCGCGACCTGCCCCGGCTGTCGACCGGCATCGGTCACGCCACCCTGGGCTGGGTGTGGCCGGCCAACCCGTGGACGGCGCGCTACCGGCGGGAGCGGGAGGAGCCGCGCGAGCGCCCGGCCGGCTGGCTGTCGGGGTCCTGCCTGCTGGTGGACGTCGCCGCCTTCCACTCGATCGGCGGCTTCGACCCCGGCTACTTCATGTACTTCGAGGACGTCGACCTGGCCGAGCGGCTCGGGCGGCGCGGTTGGCTGCACGTCTACGCGCCCAGCGCGGTCGTCGTCCACGAGGGCGGGCACGCCACCGGGCGCGAGCCGCATCGCATGGCCCGGGTGCACCACACCAGCGCGCTGCGTTACCTCTCCCACCAGCACCCGGGCCCTCGCAACGCCCCGTTGCGGGCGGCGTTCCGGGCCGGCCTGGGCGCCCGGATGCTCGTGTCCTACGTCAGCGACCGGGTCGCCGCCGGCGCCTCGTTCCAGCGCCGGGCCGACGACGTGGTCCGTCGCGTGCCGGGCGCGGCCAAGCTGGCACGACGGGGTGGGACGGGCCGGTGAGGCACGCGGTCGTCATGGCCGGCGGCTCGGGGACGCGGCTGTGGCCGCTGTCGCGTGCGCAGCGACCCAAGCAGCTGCTCGACGTCATCGCCGACGGCGACGGCGGTGGCGCGCACAGCCTGCTGGCTGAGGCGTTCACCCGGCTGGAGGCGGTGCTGCCCGCCGACCGGATCTGGGTGTGCACCGCCGCCCGCTACGGCGAGCAGGTGCGCGCGGCGCTGCCCCGGCTGCGCGCCGACCGGCTGGTCCTCGAGCCGGTGGCCCGCGACACCGCCAACGCCGTCGGGCTCACCGCGGCGCTGGTCGCCGACACCGACCCCGACGCGGAGCTGGCCGTGGTCAGCGCCGATCACGTCATCCGACCGGTGGAGCGGTTCGCCGCGGCGCTGGGCACCGCCTACGACGCACTCGCCGCCCGCCCGCGCTCGCTGGTGACCCTCGGCATCCGGCCCACCGCGCCGGCCACCGGGTTCGGCTACGTCCGCCGCGGCGGCCCGACCGAGGTGCCCGGCGTCGCCGAGGCCGCGGCTTTCGTGGAGAAGCCGGACCGGGCCACCGCCGAGGGCTACCTGGCGTCCGGCGAGTACCTGTGGAACTCGGGCATGTTCGTGTGGCGGGCGCGCACGGTGCTCGACGCCCTGGCCGAGCACCTGAGCGAGAGCGCCGAGGGGCTGGCCCGCGTCGTGGCCGCGCCCGCCGGCCCGCAGCGCGACGCCGTCCTCGCCGAGGTGTTCCCGACCCTGCCGCGGATCAGCGTCGACTACGCCGTCCTCGAGCCCGCCGCGCGTGAGCCGGGCCGAGTGCTGGTCGCCGACCTCGACGTCGACTGGCTCGACGTCGGCTCGTGGCCGGCCCTGGCGCAGACGCTGGAGACCGTGGACGCCAACGCCGTCCGCGGGCTGGCCGTCACCCTCGACGCGGCGGGCAACATCGTGTTCAGCGACGACCCGGACCACCTGGTGGCCCTGGTCGGGGTCCGCGACAGCGTGGTGGTGCACACCGCCGACGTGACGATGGTGTGCCCGGTGGGCGATGCCGAGCGGGTCAAGCAGCTGCTGGCCGAGGTCGAGGCGCGGTACGCGGGCCGCTTCAGCTGAGCCGCCCCCGACGTGTCGACATGTCGACAGCCGAGTGGTGGATAGCCTCGGGGGCATGCAGAGCTTCGAGGTCGCCGCCGTCGTGTCCGGAGGGGCCTCGGGCCTCGGTGCCGCCACCGTCAGGGCGCTGGCCGCGCGCGGTGCGGCGGTGACGGTCCTGGACCTGAACGAGGACGCCGGCCGCGCCCTGGCAGCCGAGCTGGGCGGGCACACGACGTTCGTCCGCACGGACGTGACCGACGAGGCGAGCGTCGAGGCGGCGATCGCCGAGGCCACCGGCAAGGACCGCCCGCTGCGCGTGGCCGTCAACTGCGCCGGCATCGGCTGGGGCGAGCGCACCGTCAACCGGGACGGCTCCCCGCACGGGCTGCCGCAGTTCACCCGGACCGTGATGGTCAACCTGGTCGGCACCTTCAACGTGCTCCGGCTGGCCGCCGCCGCGATGGCGCGCACCGAGCCGGGGGAGGACGGCGAGCGCGGCGTCGTCGTCAACACCGCGTCGATCGCCGCCTACGACGGCCAGATCGGCCAGGCCGCCTACGCCGCCTCCAAGGGTGGGATCGTGGGGATGACCCTGCCGGTGGCGCGGGACCTGGCCAGCGTCGGCGTCCGGGTCTGCACGATCGCCCCCGGGCTGGTCGACACGCCGCTGCTGGGCGGCCTCCCCGAGGAGGCCCGGGCGGCGCTGGCGGCCGGCATCCCGTTCCCGAAGCGGCTGGGCCGGCCCGACGACTTCGCCCGGCTGGCCCTGGCCATCGTCGAGCACGGGTACCTCAACGGCGAGGTCATCCGCATGGACGGCGCCCTGCGGATGGCGCCCCGCTGACCTCCCGCGCCACCCCCGGCGAGGCGAGCACCGCTTCCCCTGCACCCCGGAGCACGCCCTGAGCACCCCCACGCTGGCCGCCTCGCCGGCCGCCTTCGAGTCCGCGTTCCGGCCGGACTGGCCGCTGGAGCTGCGCCGCACCCTGGCGGTGCACCTGCGCGGCACCGGCGACCCGACCCTGCGCTTCGAGCAGGACGGCACCTGGCGGGTCACCACGACCCCGTGCGGGCCGGCGACCGTGCGGATCACCCAGGCCGGCGGCGAGGTCCGCATCACGGCCTGGGGCCCCGGGGCGGAGTGGGCGGGCAGCCGGGTGCCGGGCTGGCTGGGGGCCGAGGACGACCCGTCCGCGCTGGACTGCGGCGGGCACCCGCTCGTGTCCCGGCTGCACCGGAGCACGCCCTGGCTGCGGCTGGGCCGCACCGGCCGGACCTGGGACTGCCTCGTCCCGGCGGTGCTGGAGCAGAAGGTGACCACGATCGAGGCGCACCGGGTGTGGCGCGCCCTGCTGCGGCTGGCGGGGGAGCCGGCGCCGGGGCCCGCTCCCGCGGGCATGCGGGTGCCGCCGTCCCCGCGGCGGCTGCTGGACGTGACCGACTGGGAGTGGCACCGCTGCGGTCTGGACGGCGCTCGTCGCCGGGCCCTGCGGGCGGTCACCTCGGTCGCGGCGCGGATGGAGCCGCCCGAGGCGCGGGACGCGGCCGACCTGTGCCGTCGGCTGACGACCGTCCCGGGCATCGGGGTGTGGACCGCGGCGGAGGTGGTGCAGCGGGTCTTCGGCTGCCCCGACACCGTCAGCTACGGCGACTACCACCTGAAGAACCAGGTCGGGTTCGCGCTCACCGGGGCCGCCCGGACCGACGACGACACGATGATGGAGCTGCTCGAGCCCTGGCGCGGCCAGCGGCACCGGGTCGTGCGCCTGCTGCTGGTCAACGGGCGGGCGCGGGCCCCGCGATTCGGTCCGCGCAACGCCCCGACCGACCACCGCCGGATCTGACGGAGGACCTCCTCGCCCCCCGCCACGCGCTCCGCTCGCGCCGGGCCCCAGCGAGGGGGCCGCTGCACGCCCTCATCTCGGGCCGGCGAGCAGGCCCATCAGGTACGCGCCGTAGCCGCTCTTGGCCAGCGGCTCGGCGATGGCCTGCAGCTCGGTGTCGGTCAGCCAGCCCTGCCGCCAGGCGACCTCCTCGATGCAGCCGATCTTGAGGCCCTGGCGCTCCTCGACCACGGAGACGAACTCCGTCGCCTGCCGCAGCGAGGCGAACGTGCCGGTGTCCAGCCACGCCGTGCCGCGGTCCAGCACGGTGACGGTCAGGCTGCCCGCGCGCAGGTAGTGCTCGTTGACGGCGGTGATCTCCAGCTCGCCGCGGGCGCTGGGCGTGATGCCGCGGGCGACCTCGACGACCGAGGAGTCGTAGAAGTAGAGGCCCGGCACGGCGTAGGAGCTCTTCGGGGCTGTCGGCTTCTCCTCGATGGAGAGCACCCGGCCGGCGTCGTCGAACTCCACGACGCCGTAGTCCTGCGGGTTGGCGACGTGGTAGGCGAACACGTGGCCGCCCTCGGGGGCGGGTAGCCGGCCCAGGGCGGTGCCCAGGCCCGCGCCGTAGAAGATGTTGTCGCCCAGGACGAGGGCGACCGGCTGGTCGCCGACGAAGTCCGCGCCGATGAGGAAGGCCTGCGCCAGCCCCTCGGGCCGCTCCTGGACGGCGTACTCGATGCGCATCCCCAGGCGGCTCCCGTCGCCCAGCAGCGACCGGAACGCCGCCTGGTCGCCGGCGGTCGTGATCATCAGCACCTCGCGGACGCCGGCCATCATCAGCGTCGAGAGCGGGTAGTAGACCATCGGCTTGTCGTAGACCGGCATCAGCTGCTTGCTGACGGCCTGGGTGATGGGGAAGAGGCGACTGCCGGTCCCCCCAGCCAGGATGATCCCGCGCATGCCGGGCACGCTACCCATCCCCGCTGGTCAGAGAGGGCCCGCGCCCACCCACAACCTCCCGACGAGTGAGGTGCCACCCGGGGTGCCGACCGGCTCCCAGCGGGTGGCCCAGCCCTCGGCGTGCAGCTGGACGACGACCGCGCCCAGCACCGCGCCCAGGTTGAGCGCCGTGGTCACCGTGGCCCGCTCGGGGAGGTGGACGTCGACCACGCCGTCGCCCTCGCCGCCGTAGCGCAGGACCACGGGGAACTCCGGCAGCGCGGCGACCGCGACCCGGAACGCCTCGGCGACGGCGTCGAGCTCGCCGGGCCGCGGCAGGACGTCGTCGGCGGGTGCCCGCGTGGCGACGACGTCGCGGGTGCCGTACCGGAACAGGTCCCCGGGGCCCAGCCGCACCAGGGGGCGGGTCCCGGTGTCCTCGGCCGGCCGGTCCGCCGGCCACCCCCGGACGACGGCGACCGGCAGGCCGGCGAGCTTGCCCTTCACCAGGTCCGCGGCGGCGGCCAGCTCGTCGACGACGGCCACCTGTGTGGTCTCCAGCCGGTTGCCGTGCGCGTCCTCGGCGCCGCGCAGGTCGGTCAGGGCCGCGATGCCGGCCGCACCCACGGCGACGTCGGTCAGCCCCTCCCGCCAGGTGCGCCCGAAGGTGTCGCTGACCACGACGGCCACGTCGACGCCGGCGAGCTGCGCCAGCCGCGACCGCAGCCGGCGGGCCGAGGCGTCGGCGTCCTCGGGGAGCAGCACCAGCGAGTCGCCGGGCACGTTGCTGGCGTCGATGCCGGCGGCGGCGACGACCCAGCCGTGCCGCGTCTCCACGATCCGCAGCGGGCCGCGGCGGGCGACCACCCGCACGGTCTCGCCGTCGATCGCGCGCTGCCGGGCCGCCTCGCGGTCCTCGCCGGGGGCCACGGGCACCAGCCGGCCCTCGACCTTGGCCACGACCTTGGAGGTGACGACGAGGACGTCGCCGTCGGCGAGCCAGGGCGCGGCGGCGGCGATCGCGGCGGCCAGGTCGTCGCCCGGCGCGAACTCCGGCAACCCGGGCACCGGGTGGACCGACAAGCCGGACGGTGGCTCGGTCCTCGAGCTGGCGGCCCCGTCCAGGGGCCGGCCCCGAGCGTGCGAGGGGTGGGGAGGACGGGGCTCTTCCTCAGACACCGGCGGCGTCCAGGGCGGCGCGGGCCAGCGCGGCGGTCGCCCCCGGGTCGGTCATCAGCAGCGGCACCTGCCGGACGTCGACACCGGGCACGTCGGCCGCGTCGCCGGGGGCGACCAGCCACGCGTCGAGCAGCCCGCCGCCGGACCGCGCGCCGTAGTGGCAACCCACGCCCTCGGCGCTGACCTCGACGCCGAGCACCGGAAGGCACCGGTCGGCCATGCCGCGCACCGGGCCGCCGCCGACGATGGGGGAGACCCCGACGACCTTCCCGGGGGTGGCCAGCAGCGCCTCGCGGAGCCCGGGGACGCCGAGCACGGTGCCGATCGAGACGACCGGGTTGGACGGGGCCAGCAGGACCGCGTCGGCGCGCGCGAGGGCCTCGGTCACCCCAGGGGCCGGGCGGGCGGCGTCCACCCCGACCTGCACGAACTGCGAGGCGGGCAGCTCCGCGCGGTGGCGTACCCACCACTCCTGGAAGTGGATCGCCGCCGGGCGCCCCGAGTCGGGGTCGGTCACCACGACGTGGGTCTCCACCCGCTGGTCGCTCATCGGCAGCAGCTCGACTCCCGGCTGCCAGCGCTCGGCCAGGGCCGCGGTCACCTGGGAGAGCGGGTAGCCGGCGTCGAGCATCCGGGTGCGGATCAGGTGGGTCGCCAGGTCCCGGTCGCCCAGGCCGAACCAGGTCGGCTCGGCCCCGTACGCGGCCAGCTCCTCCTTGACCCGCCAGCTCTCCCCGGCCAGGCCCCAGCCCCGCTCGGGGTCGATGGCCCCGCCGAGGGTGTACATGACCGAGTCGAGGTCGGGGCAGATGCGCATGCCGTGCAGGGTCACGTCGTCCCCGGTGTTGACCACCGCGGTGACCCGGGCGCCGGGCGCGGCGTCCTTGAGGCCGGTCAGGAAACGGGCGCCACCGATGCCGCCGGCGAGAACGACGATCTCCACGAAAGTCATCGTGCCCCATGGGCAGTTGTCGACTGTTCGCCCGGCGTGTCGCGCCGCGGGACGAGAACTGACGAAGGATCTGTGACAGGTGGGGCTCCTGTGGTCACTTGGTTACACCATGCGAAGTTGACGGTCACCCAACGACACGCGTGTAATTCCCGCGGTGTCACCGACCGCTGAGCCCCGGGAACGTCCCGCGGATCGCGTCGGGGACGAGAGCGAGAGGGGACGCATCGTCATGGCAGAGGTGTCGTGGTTGAGCGACTACGTCAGCGCGTCGGAGCGGTCGGCCGACCGGGGCACGGTCGCCTCGACCCCCGTCTTCGGCAGCCTCCTCGGGCTGGGCGAGGACGACGCCCAGTCGTGGCAGGAGCAGGCGCTGTGCGCCGAGACCGACCCGGAGGCGTTCTTCCCCGAGAAGGGCGGCTCCACGCGCGAGGCGAAGAAGATCTGCACCGGCTGCGAGGTCAAGGCGCAGTGCCTGGAGTACGCGCTGGCCAACGACGAGCGGTTCGGCATCTGGGGTGGCCTGTCGGAGCGGGAGCGCCGTCGGCTGCGTCGCCGCGCCATGTGAGACCCGGCGCCGGGTCCCGGAGCCGGGACCGACCACACAGCCGTCGATGCGATCCGCATCGGCGGCTGTGGTCGTATGGGGCCGTGCGGACGCGGGTGGTGAGCGGGCGCGAGCGCGTCGTCCGCGAGCTGCGCGCCGCCGCCCCGCTGCTGGGCCGCCTGCGGGTCCCGGTCCCCGCCCGCGCCCCCTGGCTCACCGCCGTCCTGAACACCGGGAGCGGCCGCCCGGTCGCCGTCGTGGTCGAGGACGACCCGGCCGCCCGGCCCGCGGGGCTCGCGCTGCTCACCGCCCGCCGGTGCGGCGCGGGCCGGGCGCTGACGCTGCTGGGGGACGGCGTCGGCGTCGTCCCACCCGGCGGCCCCTGGTCCCGGCTGCCGGCCCGGGACGACGAGGTGGCCGCCGCCCTGGCCGCCGGCGTGCTCGGCCTGACCACCGGCCGGCGTGCGCCCTGGTCGCTGGCGCTCACCGGGTTGCCCCTGGGAGACCCGACCGCGCGGGCCCTCGGCGCGCTGCGGCCCGACGCCGCCTTCGCCACCACCCGCACCCGCCGGCTGGTCGACCGCCTGGACGCCCTCGGCGTGCCCGTCGCCCGCAGCCGGGACCCCCGGGACGTCGAGCGCCGGCTGCCCGCCGTCCTGGCCGCGCTGCCCGACCCGGTCGCCCGCCGCGCCCTGCGCGCCACCGCCCGGCTGCACGCGGCCATCGGGCAGGTGGAGGTCGCGGTGGCCGCCGACGGCGACGCCGTCCGCGCGGTGCTGCTGACCCTGGTCGACGGCCCGGCGCGGCAGCCGTGGGTGGCCGCCGGGGACCCCGCGGCCGTGGGCGGGGAGATGGGCTCGCCGGCGACCTCCGTGCGGGTGGCCGGCGGCTGGCTCAGCCGCCCCGTCGCACCGCGCTGAGCCGCGGGTCGGGCAGCGACTCGGCCCGGTCGGTGCCGAGGACGAGCGTGCCCCGGGCCGGGGCCTCGTCCCCGCCTCGGACCGGGCCGCTCGCCGCCACGGTCACGGTCAGCTCGTACACGCGCCCGGTGTAGACCGGCGGCCCGCCGCGCGGACGCGTGTAGGTCGGGAAGCGTCCGGTCAGGCGCAGGGTCCCGTCCGTCACCGCGGTGCCCAGCGCGGGGGAGGGCAGGTCCGCGTACTCCACCGGCAGGGGCGTGCAGCCGGCGGCGGCGGGGTCGGCGGGCGCCGCCGCGGCCAGGCAGTTCCAGGCGGGCAGCCGCAGGTGGGCCAGCGCCGTGCCGTCGGACCGGCGGGTGACGCTCACCGCGGGGCCGGCGACCACGGCGCCGACCGCCCGCGGTTCGAGCACCAGCGGCGCGAACGCCAGCCGGGCGGCCCAGCCGCCGGCGTCCAGCGGCACCGACAGCGTGGCCAGGCCGCCCGCGCCCGCCTCGCCCGCCGCCGGGCTGCCCGGCACCGGCGGCAACGGCGGCACCGGCCAGGACGCCGGCGCGGTGCCGGACGTGCTGTCGCCGGACGCGTCGGGGCCGGACGCCGTCGAGCCGGGGCGGGTGTCCCGGTCGACGCCGGCGAGCACCGCCAGCACGGCCACCAGCGCCAGCGCCGCGGCCGCCGTCGCCGTCAGCACGCGCCGCACCGACGGGCCGCCGGCCGGCTCCGCGGGCGCCAACCGGACCGGTGCGGGGCGCGCGGCCGGCACCGCCGCGGCCGGCGTGCCGGGCGGAGCGGCGCGGAAGCCCGGCAGGTCGTCGTCCGGGAAGCGCGGACGCGGCGGCCCGGTGGGGCCCGCCGCCCGCGGGCCGGCCGGCCGGGGGCGCCGCCGGGCCCCGGGCGCGGCGAGCAGGCCGGCCCCGGCGAGCAGGACGACCGCGAGCGCGACCCAGAGCACGGTGGCGGCGTCCATCGCGCCCAGCATCGCAGGCACGACCGGCGGCACCGGGCGTGCGTGCGGCGGGGCGGCCGGGCTGCGACGATCCGCGCATGGCCGCGAACGGGTCCGGCGCCACCGACGGCGCGCTCCGCGATCGGCTCGCGGCACTGCTCACCGAACTGGGCGTCGACACCGGTGCGCTGGCCGTCGCCGATCACGGTGTCCGGCTGGGCACCGTCACCGGGGTGCTGCCCGACCGCGTCCTGGACCTGGCCGTCACCGAGACCGGCCGGCAGCGGCTGCGCGCCGAGCTGCGCGGCCGGCGGTGGGCCGATGAGCGCGGCATCGGCGTCCCCGAGGTGCTCGCCGCGGCCGAGGACGGGAGGTGGCTGCTGTCCCGGCGGCTGCACCCGGTGCCCTCCGGGGGGCCGCGCTGGACCGAGGCCGCCGTCGACGCCGCGGTCCGGATCGCACCCCTGCCGGCCCCGCCCGGGCAACCGTGGCAGCCGCCCGCCGGTCGCGGCCTGCGCCGGTTGCGGGGCAGCGTGCAGGACGCCGGGCGGCTGGTGCGCGGCGGGATCGGCCTGGGCGAGCTCCGGGCGGTCCGCGCGGCCGCCGCGCAGCTGCCGCTGTCGGAGGTGACGCACGGCGACCTCTGCGCGGCCAACGCCGTCCTCGACGCCGACCGCGGGCTGGTCGTGCTCGAGTGGACCGGTGTCCGCGCCGCCCCCCGGCACCGCGACCTGCTCACCCTGTGGGCCACCACCCCCGGCGAGGAGGACCGCGCCGAGATCGCCGACGTCGTCCTGGAGCGCACCGCCGGCTGGGAGGGCCCCGACGTCGGGCTGCTGTGGCACGCCGTCGCGCTGGAGCAGCTCGTCGGTCGCGTCACCGGCGCCGGGCGGACCGAGGGCCCCGACCCCGCCGCCGCCCGGGCGCGCCTCGCCGAGGCCCGCCGACGCGCCGCCGCGCTGGGCAGCCCGGTCGCCGCCGGGTGACCGGCCGGCGCTCAGGAGGTGGGGTCGATCTCCTCCGGGTCGCGCCCCAGCAGCACCGCCACCTGGTCGACGACGACGTCGCGGACCAGGTCGGCCAGGTCGTCGCGGTCGTGCGCCCGGATCTCCAGCGGCCGGCGGTAGACGACGATCCGCGCCGGCACCTCCCGGCCGTGCTCCCGGTGGGCGGGCAGCAGCCGGGCCAGCGGCACGCTGCCGTCCTCGAGCACGTCGGCGTCCAGCACCACCTCGTCGGGGCTGGTGTGGTCCACCCAGGGCACGTCCTCGACGGCGAACTCGACGCCGGCCAGCTCCCGCTCCCAGCGCCGCTCCAGGTCCTCGACGGCGTCCAGCACCAGGTCGTCGAACTGCTCGGCGCGGCTGCGCGACAGCGGCACCTCGGTCGGCACCAGCCGCCCGCGCAGGCCTCGACCGTGCCGGTCGCGGCGCGACCGGGTGGGACGGCGGGGAGGTCGGGTCATGGCGGCAGAAGGGTACGACGCGGCGGGCCGCAGGACGCGCCCGCGCGGGGCACGACCGCCGGCGTCCGGTGGCGGGCGGTGCCCGCGGTGCGCATCGTGCAGGATGTGGCTCCTGCACCCGTCACCGTGAAAACCCGGTGCGCCTGCTCCCATCCCCGGGGCGGCGCGTCTACATTCAGCCCCGTGAGGAACCGGTGGTGAGGCAGTCACGTCGCTGCTCGCGCAGCGGCTGCGCGCAACCGGCAGCGGCGACCCTGACCTACGTCTACGCCGAGTCGACCGCTGTCGTCGGTCCGTTGGCGACCTTCTCGGAACCGCACAGCTACGACCTCTGCGAGTTCCACGCCGAGCGGCTGACCGTGCCGCGCGGCTGGGAGGTCGTCCGGCACGAGATCGACGTCGACGACGTCGGCCCCACCGGCGACGACCTGCTCGCCCTGGCCGACGCGGTGCGCGAGGCCGCGCGGCCCGAGCCCCGCCGCGACCCGGCCGACGACGGCCGCGGCACGCGCCGCGGTCACCTGCGCGTCCTCCCCGACCTCTCCTGACCGCCGCGGCCCCGGGCGACGCCCGTCCGGCTGGGCCGCCGCGAGCCTGCGGGCGGGGGAGGACCGGAGGGTCCTTCTAGGATCGACGGGCGCCGGCCGGGGAGCCGTCGCACGGATCCGGTGAGGGGCGAGTCGGCGCGTGAGGGACCTGAGCTCGATCATCAAGGCCTACGACGTCCGCGGGGTCGTGCCCGACCAGTGGGACGAGGCCACGGCCCGCCGCATCGGCGCCGCGTTCGCCGAGTTCGTCCACGCCGACAGCGGCGCCACCGCCGTGGTCACCGCGCACGACATGCGCGAGACGTCGGTGCCCCTGTCGCGGGCCTTCGCCGAGGGGGCCCTGTCCCGCGGGGTCGACGTCGTCGAGGCCGGCCTCGGCTCGACCGACCTCCTCTACTTCGCCGCCGGCTCCCTCGGCGTCCCGGGGGCGATGTTCACCGCCAGCCACAACCCGGCGCGGTACAACGGCATCAAGATGTGCCGCGCGGGCGCCGCCCCCATCGGCCAGGAGTCGGGGCTGGCGACCATCCGGGAGTGGGCCGAGCGCGACAGCTACGACCGGGTGCCGGACCGGCAGGCCACGGTCGCCCAACGCGACCTGCTGGCGGAGTACGCCGCGCACCTGCGCTCGCTGGTCGACCTCTGCGGCATCCGCCGCCTGCGGGTCGTGGTCGACGCGGGCAACGGGATGGGCGGGCACACCGTCCCCGTGGTGCTCGACGGCCTGCCGCTGGACGTCGTCCCGCTGTACTTCGAGCTCGACGGCAGCTTCCCCAACCACGAGGCGAACCCGCTGGACCCGGCCAACCTCGTCGACCTGCAGGCCGCCGTGGTGCGCGAGGGCGCCGACATCGGGCTGGCCTTCGACGGCGACGCCGACCGGGTGTTCGTCGTCGACGAGCGCGGCGAGCCGGTGAGCCCCTCGGCCATCACAGCGCTGGTCGCCGTCCGCGAGCTGGCCAAGGGCCACGGGACGACGATCATCCACAACCTCATCACCTCCCGCGCCGTGCCGGAGATCGTGCGCGAGCACGGCGGCGAGCCGGTGCGCACCCGGGTGGGGCACTCCTTCATCAAGGCCGAGATGGCCCGGACCGACGCGGTGTTCGGCGGCGAGCACTCGGCGCACTACTACTTCCGCGACTTCTGGCGCGCCGACACCGGCATGCTGGCCGCCATGCACGTGCTGGCCGCCCTCGGCGAGCAGAGCCGGCCGCTGTCGGAGCTGACCGCCGCCTACGCCCGCTACGCCGCCTCCGGGGAGATCAACTCCACGGTGGACGACGCGGCGGCCCGCACCGCGCAGGTGCGCGCCGCCTACGAGGAGCTCGACGGGGTCACGATCGACGAGCTCGACGGGCTGACCGTCGACCTGCCCGACGGGTCGTGGTTCAACCTGCGTGCCAGCAACACCGAGCCGCTCCTGCGGCTCAACGTCGAGGCGCCGGACGCGGCCACGATGGAACGGCTACGGGACCGAGTACTGGAGATGGTGCGCGCATGACCGTTACGGGACCGCTGGGCCTGGACCCCGCGCTGCTGGAGATCCTCGCCTGCCCCGACACCCACCACAGCCCGCTGACCGTGGACGAGGCCGCCGGCGAGCTGCTGTGCACCACGTGCGACCGGGCCTTCCCGGTCCGCGACGGCATCCCGGTGCTGCTGCTCGACGAGGCCCGCACCCGCGGCCCGGAGGAGCTGGCCCGGACCCGGGGGACCGCCGGCGCATGACCTCGCCTGAGCTGGCCGAGGAGGTCCTCGACGACCTGGAGGTGCTGCGCGCCCGCGACCCGCGGGGGCTGCTCCCCGCCGTCGCCGGCGCCGGCGCGCAAGTCCGGGAGACCGCGCGGCTCACCGAGGAGGCCGGGGTCGCGCGGGCCGCCGAGGGGGGCCGCCCGCGCGGGCTGGTCATCGTCGCCCGCCGCGAGGGCGCGGTCGCCGCGGCGGTCCTGCGCGCCCTCCTCGGTCCGGCCAGCCCGGTCACGGTCGACGTCGTCCCCGGGCCGGACCTGCCCGTGTGGACCGGCCCCAGCGACATCGCCGTCGTCGCCACCCGCACCGGCGCCGGGCGCTACGCCGTGGCGCCGGCCTACGAGGCCGCCCGGCGCGGCGTCACCCTGGTCGGCATCGGCGCCGACGACGCCCCGCTGCGCGCGGCCTGCTCCACCGCGCGGGCGCCGTACGTGCCCCTGCCGCGCTCGCGGGTCCAGCACACGACGCTGTGGTCGCTGCTGACCCCGCTGCTGCGCCTGGCCACCGACCTCGGCCTGCTCCCGCCGCACCTGGCCGACCTCGACGCCGTCGCCGACGCCCTGGACGAGGTCGCCCGCGAGTGCGGCCCGGCGCGGGAGTCGTTCGCCAACCCGGCCAAGACCCTGGCGCTCGAGCTCCTCGACGCCCTGCCGGTGATCGCCGCCGAGGGCCCGCTGGCCGGCGCCGCGGCGACCCGGGTCGCCGACCAGCTGCAGACCCTCGCCGGCCTGCCGGTCGCCGCCTTCCGGCTGCCCGACCAGCGGGTCGCCGCCCGGGCGGTGCTCGGCGGGCCGCTGGCCCGGCGCGACGGCGAGGACGACTTCTTCCGCGACCGCGCCGAGGACACCGGCCGCCGGCTGCGGCTGATCACCATCCGGGACACCGACGCCGGTGACCACGACGGCCAGGGGGAGCGCGACCCCCGGTCGGCGTCGGAGGCCATGCAGGAGGTGCTGCGGACCGCCGCCACGGCCGGGGTCCCGGTGAGCGGGCTGGCCGAGCACGGCGACCCCGAGCGCCACGGCCGCCTGTGCCGGCTGGCGCGGCAGCTGGCGGTCGCCGACCTCAGCTCCGTGTACCTCGCGCTGGCGCTGGACCAGGAGCGCGCGCTCCGCGGCTGAGCACCCGGTCGCGGGCACCGCCCGCACCGGCCACCATCGACGGATCAGGAACGACACACCCGGACGTGTGCCGGGCGAGCGGAGGGACCCCCCGTGGCGGGTGGACTGGCAGCCCTGATGGACGACGTCGCGACGCTGGCCCGCGCCGCGGCGGCCTCGATCGACGACGTCGGGGCGGCGGCCGCCAAGGCCAGCGCCAAGGCCGCCGGCGTGGTGGTCGACGACACGGCGGTGACGCCGCAGTACGTGCGCGGGCTCGCAGCCGAGCGGGAGATCCCGATCGTCTGGCGGATCGCCAAGGGGTCGTTGCGCAACAAGCTGCTGTTCATCCTCCCGGCGATCATGCTGCTCAGCCAGTTCCTGCCCGGCCTGCTCACCCCGCTGCTCATGGTCGGCGGCGCCTACCTCTGCTTCGAGGGCGTCGAGAAGATCTGGGAGAAGGTGAGCGGGCACGGCCACGGCCACGGCGGCGACGAGCCGGAGATGGCCGACGAGAACACGATCGTCGCCGGCGCCGTGCGCACCGACTTCATCCTCTCGGCCGAGATCATGGTCATCTCGCTGAACGAGGTGACCGACGAGCCGTTCGTGGCCCGGTTCGTGACGCTGATCGTCGTCGCGATCGCGATCACCGCGCTGGTGTACGGCGTCGTCGGGCTGATCGTGAAGATGGACGACGCCGGGCTGCGGCTCGCCGAGCGGGGCAGCGGCGGGGTGGCCGGCTTCGGGCGCGGCCTGGTCAAGGCCATGCCGAAGCTGCTCACCGCGCTCGCGGTGATCGGGACCGCCGCGATGCTGTGGGTCGGCGGGCACATCCTGCTGGTGGGCACCCACGACCTCGGCTGGCACGCGCTCTACGACGTCGTCCACCACCTGGAGGAGGCCGCGCACGACGCGACCGGCGCGCTCGGCGGCGTCGTCGGCTGGCTGGCCAACACCCTGGCCAGCGCCGTGGTCGGGCTGGTGGTCGGTGCCGTGGTCGTGGCGGTCGTGCTGCTGGTCCAGCGGCTGCGCCACCGCGGGCGACCGGCGCACGACACCGCGCACTGAGGGGGACACTCTCCGCATGCCCCCCTCGCCCGAGTCCGGTTCGCCCGGCGGGGCCCGCACCGAGCCCGCGCGCGGTGGGGGAGCGGACGGGCGGACGCTGCTGTCGCCGCAGCGGCGACGGGCCGACCGCGCCCGGCTGGCCGAGGGCGTGGTCGACGTCCTGGTCGTCGGCGGTGGCGTCACCGGGGCGGGAGCGGCGCTGGACGCCGCCAGCCGCGGCCTGTCGGTCGGGCTGCTGGAGGCCCGCGACTGGGCCGCCGGCACCTCCAGCCGCTCCAGCAAGCTCATCCACGGCGGGCTGCGCTACCTGGAGCAGCTGGCGTTCCCGCTGGTGCACGAGGCGCTGCAGGAACGCTCGCGGCTGGTCTCCACGATCGCGCCGCACCTGGTCCGGCCGCTGCCGTTCCTGCTGCCGCTGACCGCGCCGGTCTGGCAGCGCGCCTACTACGGCGCCGGGGTCGCGCTCTACGACGTCCTGGGCGCGGCGCTGACCGCCGACCGGGGCATCCCCGGGCACCGGCACCTGTCGCGCCGCGCCGCGCTCGCGGAGTTCCCCGGACTGCGCGGCGACGCCATCCGCGGGGCCATCCGGTACTGGGACGCGCAGGTCGACGACGCCCGGCACACGCTGGCCGTCGTCCGCACCGCGGCGGGCTACGGCGCCGCCGCCCTCTCCGGGGCGCGGGTCACCGGCCTGGTGCGCGACGGCGACGGGCCCGACGCGCCGGTCGTCGGCGCCCGGGTGGCGGACCTGAC
The DNA here is from genome assembly GCF_054050555.1 of Blastococcus sp. SYSU D00695. Lineage (NCBI taxonomy): Bacteria > Bacillati > Actinomycetota > Actinomycetes > Geodermatophilales > Geodermatophilaceae > Blastococcus > Blastococcus sp. SYSU D00695. Next base: position 47,210 of record NZ_JBJGZP010000017.1, read on the forward strand.
GGACGGCTCGTCGTTCGTCGTCCGGGCGCGCAGCGTCATCGCCGCCACCGGCGTGTGGAGCGACGACGTGGGGGAGATGCTCGGCGACTCGGCGCCCAGCCTGCGGGTGCGCGCCAGCAAGGGCGTCCACCTGGTCGTGCCCCGGGACGCCATCGACGGCGGCGAGCTCCCCGCCGGGGGTGGCGCGGACGGGACGCGGCCCGGCCTGGTCCTGCGGACGCCGACCAGCGTGCTGTTCGTCATCCCGTGGGGCGAGCAGTGGATCGTCGGCACCACCGACACCCCGTGGCGGCTCGACCGCGACCACCCCGCGGCGAGCAGCGCCGACATCGCCTACCTGCTCGGCCAGGTCAACCGGGTGCTCGCGCGGCCGCTGACCCCCGACCGGATCGTCGGCGTCTACGCCGGCCTGCGCCCGCTGCTGGCCGGAGAGGCCGACCAGACCAGCCGGCTGTCCCGCGAGCACGCGGTCGTCACCCCGGCGCCGGGCCTGGTGCTCGTCGCCGGCGGCAAGTACACGACCTACCGGGTCATGGCCGCCGACGCCGTCGACGCCGCCACCGCCGGGCTGCCCGGGGTGGCGCCGTCGCGGACCGCGCACCTGCCGCTGGTGGGGGCGCGCCGCTGGCCCGCGGTGCGCGACGCCGCCCCGGACCTCGCCGCCGCGGCCGGCCTGCCCGAGGACACGGTGGCCCGGCTGCTGCAGCGGCACGGCGACCAGGTCGGCGCCGTGCTGGCCCTGGCCGCGGCCGACCCCGAGCTCGCCCGGCCGCTGCCCGGCGCGCCCGCGCACCTGGCCGCGGAGGTGGTGCACGCGGTCACCGCCGAGGGCGCGCTGCACCTGGACGACGTCCTCACCCGGCGCACGCGGGTGTCGATCACCACCGAGCACCGCGGGACGGGGTCGGCGCCCGCGGTGGCCGCGCTCATGGCCGGCGTCCTCGGCTGGGACGCCGAGCGCACCGCGCGGGAGGTGGCCCACTACGAGGCGCGGGTCGCCGCGGAGCGGGAGTCCCAGCGGATGCCCGACGACCGCACCGCCGACGCCGCGCGGCTGGGAGCCCGGGACGTGCGCGCCGCCGTCTGACCTGCCCCTCGGCCGCCGGCCATGGCACGCCGGCGCCCTCCCGCGGACGACGACCGATCAGTAGCCTCGGCGGCGATGTGGCAGATGACGAACGCCGTGCGTCACTACCCCTGGGGGTCGCGGACGGTCATCCCGGAGCTGCTGGGGCACCCCACCCCGGCCGAGCAGCCGTACGCCGAGCTGTGGATGGGCGGTCACCCGGACGACCCGAGCGTCCTGCCCGACGGCACGCCGCTGGACCAGGCCATCGCCGCCGACCCCGACCGGCTGCTCGGGCCCACCGTCCGCGCGCACTTCGGCGACCGGCTGCCCTTCCTCATGAAGGTGCTCGCCGCGGACGCGCCGCTGTCCCTGCAGGCACACCCCTCGATGGTGCAGGCGCGGGTCGGGTTCGCGGCGGAGGAGGCCGCGGGGGTGCCCGCGGGTGACCCGGCGCGCACCTTCAGGGACCCGTGGCACAAGCCGGAGCTGCTGCTGGCCCTGACGCCGTTCGAGGCCCTCTGCGGGTTCCGGCCCGTCGAGGAGTCGCTGCACTGCCTGGCCAAGCTGCAGCTGCCCGAGCTGATGCCCACCATCGCGGCGCTGGCCCGCGGCGGCCTGCGTGGGGCGATCCCGCAGCTCATCGCCCTGTCGGGCAAGCGGCGCAGCCACCTGGTGGAGGTCGTGGCGCAGCGCGCCCAGGACTTCGTGGCCGCCGCCGACCCGGAGTTCATCAACACCTACCGCTGGGCGACCCGGCTCGCCGAGGCCTACCCGGGCGATGCCGGCGTCGTCATCTCGCTGCTGTGCAACCACCTCAAGCTGGCCCCCGGCGAGGCGGTGTTCCTGCCCGCCGGCAACCTGCACGCCTACCTGAGCGGCGCCGGCGTGGAGGTCATGGCGAGCTCGGACAACGTGCTGCGCGGCGGCCTGACCGCCAAGCACGTCGACCTGTCCGCGCTCATCGAGGTGCTCGACTTCACCGACGGCAAGGTGCCGGTGGTCCACCCGGTGCTCGGCCCCGGCGGCCTGCGCTACCCGGTGCCGGTCGACGACTTCGACCTCACCCGCTGCCAGCTCGACGAGCACGCCGGCAGCCTGACCACCGCCGGCCCGCAGGTGCTGCTGTGCACCGAGGGCGAGGCCGTGCTGGCCGGGGCGGACGGCGAGCTGGCCCTGCGCCGCGGCCAGTCCGCGTTCGTGCCGGCCGGCGAGCCGGTCACCGCGCGCGGCCCCGCCGTCCTCTACCGGACCACCACCGCGCTCCGCTGACCCCGCCCGGGCCGGCCCCCGCGTGTCTGCGCGGGAGGCGACGCCCGCGGACGTAGCGTCGACCGGTCCGGCACCGCCGCACCGCCAGGAGGTCCGCGCCGTGCGCACCCTGGGGCCGCTGGGCCCCGCGCTCGCCCTGCTGGCGGTCACCGTCCTCGCCGGCTGCGACGCCCTGGCCTCCGACGGCGCCGGGTCCGTGGACGCCGCCATCTCCGGGGCGCGCCCGGACACCGCGCTGGCCGCGCTCGGCGAGCTCGACGTCCGCGGTCGCGCACCGACCACCGGCTACGACCGCGACCGGTTCGGCGCGGGCTGGGTCGACACCGACCGCAACGGCTGCGACACCCGCGACGACGTCCTCGCCCGCGACCTCGCCGACGTGACGTTCCGGCCCGGCACCCGCGACTGCGTCGTGGTCTCCGGCACCCTCGCCGACCCCTACTCGGGACGCACCATCGCCTTCCGCCGCGGCCAGGACACCAGCGACGACGTGCAGATCGACCACGTCGTCGCGCTGTCGGACGCCTGGCAGAAGGGCGCCCAGGGCTGGGACGCCGCCACCCGCACCGCCTTCGCCAACGACCCGCTGAACCTGCTCGCCGTCGACGGCCCGCTCAACCAGCAGAAGGGCGACGGCGACGCCGCGACCTGGCTGCCGCCCGACCGCTCCTACCGCTGCGCCTACGTGGCGCGCCAGGTCGCGGTGAAGCTCGAGTACGACCTGTGGGTGACCGCCGCCGAGCGCGACGCCGCCACCGGGGTGCTGGCCGGCTGCCCCGACGAGCCGCTGCCCGCGGCGGGCGCGCCCTCCCCGTCGCCCGGCGCGCCCGTCTCCTACGCCGACTGCGCGGCCGTGCGGGCCGCCGGCGCGGCGCCGATCCGGCGCGGGGAGCCCGGCTACGACCCGGCGTTCGACGGGGACGGCGACGGGGTGGGCTGCGAGTCCTGACCGCCGCCGGGAGCGGCGCCTGCTGCACGCCACCGCCCGAGGCGGCACCCTGGGCGGCAGCCGGCCGGTGCGCGGCCGGTCGGAGCGAGGGGGGTGCGCGGCGGCCGATGCGGCGCACGATCGGACGGTTCGTCGTCGTCGGAGCCGTCAACACCGGCGTCTACTACGGCGTCTACCTGCTGCTGCAGTCCGTCCTGCACTACGTCGCCGCCACGGTGCTGGCGCTGGCCGTCGCGATGGTGTGCTCGTTCTTCCTGAGCTGCTACTGGACCTTCCGGACGCGGCCGACGTGGCGCAAGTTCGCGCTCTTCCCGCTCACCAACGCGACCAGCTACCTCCTGACCACGCTGGGCGTCGTCGTCCTCGTGGAGTGGGCGGGGGTCGACCGCCGGGTGGCCCCGCTGCTCGCCGCGCTGGCCGCCCTCCCGGTCACCTTCCTGCTGTCCCGCTGGGTGCTGACCGCGCACGTGCGGGCCCCCGACGCCGGGGGCTGACGGGTCCTCCCGTGCTCAGGCCGGGAGCGCCGGGCCGGCCCCCGCGCGCCCGGCGCGGCGCCGGCGCACGCGCTGCACCGCGGGGACGGCCGCCAGGCCGACGACCGTGGCGACGGCCAGCGCCGCGAGGGGGACGAAGCCGGGCGAGCGGTAGGAGAGCACCAGCCCGCCCTCGGCGCCCGGGGGCAGGTCGACGGCGACCAGCGTCCCGTCGTGGGCCACCACGTCGAGCGGCTCCCCGTCGAGGGTCGCCGAGTAGCCCGGGAACCACAGCCGGGCGAACACCACGCGGCCCGCGTCGTCCCCGCCGTTGCGGACCGGGACGCACTCCCGCGAGTGCCGGCGGGGGCAGCTCTCCTCGGGGTCCACCGCCACCCCCGGCGCCAGGGACGACACGAGACCGGGCAGCCGGTAGGGCTCGACGCGGCGGTAGGTGGCGGTGTACCGACCGACCTCGGCGCGGCGCCACGAGGCGTCGAGCTCGCGCCGCAGGGCCTCGTCGTACGCGCCGAGCGGGGCGACGACCTGGTCGACGCGCAGGAGCTCGAGCCAGCTCCGTCCGGTCGCCGGGTCCACCGCGGTGAACAGCCGCGCACCGTCGGCCGCGTCGAAGTTCCCGTGGTCGTCGATGGGCAGGTGGGCGCGCAGGTACCGGTGGCCGAGGGGGCTGTAGCCGTTGACCTGCCGGTCGCCCACCAGCAGGCCCGTCGAGGAGGGGTGGTACTCGGCGTAGTAGCCGGCGACGGCGTCGGCCGGCGAGGGCAGCTCGTCGGCGTCCGCGACGGGGGCGTAGCCGCCGAACCAGAGCGTGTAGTCGCGCTGGCTCAGCGTCTCGACCGTCGTCAGGTCGTGCGGGAACCCCCAGTCGGAGCCACGCCCGATCGGGTTCTGCCAGGCGAGCACCACCATGACCAGCACGGTCCCCGCGGCCACCGCGCAACCCGAGGCCCGGGCCGCGGGGAGCCGGCGGGGGAGCCGGGGCCGGCGGGCCGGGTCGGCGACGAGCGGGACGAGCATCGCCAGGCACAGCGCGGCGACCCCGGCGTTCAGCCCGACGACGCGGACCACGCCCGCCGGGTCGGCCTGCACGGCGGTCAGCACCTGGACGCCGATCAGCCCGGCGAGCACGGCCACCCGCCGGCGGGAGAGGGAGAACCGGCCGTGCCCGACCAGCAGGGCCACGACCATCAGCAGGAACAAGCCGGAGTACTGCAGGAAGCGGGTGGGGAAGCGGAAGACCAGGACCCGCTCCGGCCCCAGCGCCGCCAGAGCCGTGACCGCCAGCATGCCCGCGGCGGTCACGAGCAGCGCGCGGACGTGCGGCTGCCGCAGCCCCGGACCGGGGCGCCAGAACACCAGCACCGGCAGCACGAACCAGGCCACGTAGAAGTGCGGCAGGTCCTGCAGGCCGTAGCCGTCGAAGTTGACGAACCAGCCGTGGTACGCCGGGTCGGCGGCGTGCAGCAGGCCCTCCAGCGGCGCCACGTTGGCGTTGGTGCCGTTGCTGACCGACGAGCTGCGGGACGCGAACCGGAACGACACCAGCAGGGGGTACAGCCCGATCAGCGAGGTGAGGACCCCGCCGCCGTACCAGGCGGCCAGCCACGCGGTCCGCCCCCGGTCCGCCCGGGTGAGCAGGCGGGCCGCCACCAGCACGACGACGAAGAGCCCGAGCGCGACGAGGGCCAGCGGCCACCCGCTCTGGTTGCACAGGTACGTCGCCACGAGCAGCGACCAGCCGTGCCGCCGCCGCCCGCCTAGGTGGAAGGCGACCGCGGCGGCGACCGCGAGCACCAGCCAGGAGAAGGAGACGACCACCTGGTACCAGGCCCCGCTCCAGAAGAGCGTGTAGGGGCCCAGCCCGACGGAGACCGCGAACGCCACGGCCCACGGCGTGGTCAGGCCGAGCGACCGGCCCAGCCATGCCGCCGCCGCGGCCAGGACCGCGAGGTGGAACAGCAGCTGCAGGTACGAGCCCAGCGCGGCGTCGTCGAGGTGCCCCATCAGCACGCCGAAGGCGAGGTTCACCGGGTTGAAGACGCCGTTCTGGTACTCGACGGCGTACCCGCCGCTGTTGACCAGCTGCGTGCTGAGCCAGGGCCACTCGCCGGACTCCAGGACGCGGCCCATGTCGACGAGCTTCGCCACGCCGTCGGCCTGCCGGTCGTCGATGTAGGCGAAGCGGTGGTTGCGGAGGAACAGGAGCGTGAAGACGCCGGCCACCAGGACCGTGGACCACACGACCGCCGGCCAGTTCCGGCCCCGGGGCGCTCCGGACGGCTCGCCCTGCTCGTCGGGCGGCACCGCCCCGGCGTCCCGCACGGGGCGAGGAGGGCTGGGCATGCGTCCCCCGCAGTCGTGGTGCCGGCGAGCGCCACCGGACGAGCCCGGACGCTACCGCGCCCGTGCCGGCCGGGCGCGGGGCCGGCGCACGACGGGTCGGGGAGCGCTGCGCGGCGTTACAGTCCGGGCATGGCGTCGGACCTCCGCCAGCCCGACGCCGGCGGACCGCGCCCCCGACCGCATCCGCGCCCCCGCTCGCGCACGCGTCCGCGCCTCACGGTCGTCGTGCCCTGCTACGACGAGGCCGAGGTCCTGCCGCTGCTGGAGGCGCGGCTGCACCCGGTGCTCGACGGCCTCGGGGAGTCCTACGAGGTCGTCATGGTCGACGACGGCTCGCGCGACGGCACCGGCCGGGCGCTGCAGCGGATGGCCGCCTCCTGGCCGCAGCTGCGCCCGGTCCTGCTGGCGACCAACGTCGGTCACCAGATGGCGCTCACCGCCGGGCTGGACCACGCCCACGGCGACTACGTCGTCACGATGGACGCCGACCTGCAGGACCCGCCCGAGCTCATCCCGGTGCTGCTGGAGCGCGCGGTGTCCGAGGGCGTCGACGTCGTCTACGCCCGGCGCTCGGACCGGACCACGGACTCCCGCTTCAAGCGCTGGACGGCCGCGGCCTACTACGACGTCATGCGCCGCAGCGCCGGCGTCGAGCTGCCCGACAACGTGGGCGACTTCCGGCTGCTCTCCCGGCGGGTGGTGCTGGCGCTGCGCATGCTGCCCGAGCGGCACCGGGTCTACCGCCTGCTGATCCCGTGGCTGGGGTTCCCCAGCGCCGTGGTCGAGCACCGGCGGGAGACGCGGGCCGCGGGCGCCACCAAGTACCCGCTGCGCAAGATGGTCGGGCTCGCGTGGAGCGGCCTGTCCTCGTTCTCGACCTCACCGCTGCAGCTGGCCACGACGATCGGCGCGTCGGCGGCCGTGGTCGCGCTGTCCGGTGCGGTCGTCGTCGTCATCGCCTTCCTGCTCGGGCGGACCGTTCCCGGCTGGGCGTCGGTCTCCGTCGCCGTCCTGTTCCTCGCCGCGGTGCAGCTGCTCTGCCTGGGCGTGCTCGGTGCCTACGTCGGACGCATCTACGTCGAGGTGCAGCACCGCCCGCTGTACCGGGTCGACCACCGGTCCGGCCACGCCCGCCCGGACGACGAGGAGGTCCGCCGTGGACCCGGCTGAGATCGGCAAGCTCGCCCGGCTGGAACGCCGGCACTGGTGGTACGCGGAGCGGCGGACCGTCCTCCGGCGGGTGCTGCGGCACCGGCGCACCGGCGGCTGGGCGGCCGACATCGGTGCGGCCGCCGGGGGCAACACCCACGTGCTGCAGTCGCTCGGCTGGCGCGCGGTCGCCCTCGAGTACTCCGGGACGGGCGCGGACCTGGCCCGGTCGCGGGGCCTGCCGGTCAGCCGGGCCGACGCGCACGACCTCCCGGTGCGGACCGGGTCGCTGGGGGCCGTCCTCGCGCTCGACGTGCTGGAGCACCTGGCCGACGACGCCCGGGCCGCCGCCGAGCTGCGCCGCGTGCTGCGCCCGGACGGGGTCCTCGTCGTCGCGGTGCCCGCCGACCCGCGGCTGTGGTCCGCCCACGACGACGCCGTGGGCCACCTGCGCCGGTACACGCCCCAGAGCCTGGACGCGCTCCTGACCGGGGCCGGGCTCGACGTCCAGCGCCTGTGGTCGTGGAACGTGCTGCTGCGCCCCCTCGCCGTGCTCCGGCGCCGGCACAGCACCGGCAGCGACCTGACCGCGCTCCCGGGACCGGTCAACGCGGGGCTCCGCGGGGTGGTCGCCCTGGAGCGGGTGCTGCCGCTGGGCTCGCTGCCCGGGGTGAGCCTGTTCGCCGTGGCCGCCCCGGCGAGGCGCTGAGGCGCCGGTCCCGCCCCGGGACGGCGACAGGCGGTCGCGCCGTTCTCGCGCACGGTAGCGACCCGAGGTCATCTCCGCCCCGGACGGCGTCCGTCCCGTTCGCCGGGCCTGCCGGGACTAGCGTTCCGGCAACTCCGGCCGGTGGGGGACACGCGCGATTGGGGGATCGATCCGCTCATGGTGCTGCACACCCGGTCGGACGTCGGGGTCGAGCCGGTGTCCCGGGCGGTCGACGGGCCGGGCCGCATCCTCGCCCAGCGGACCTTCTTCGCCGGACCCACGCCAGAGGCCCCGGACGAGCTCTACTGCCAGGTGACGCGTGGCGCCCTGGACCAGGAGCGCCCGCGCCTCACCGTGCTGCCGTACTCCCTCGCGACGACCAACACCTACTTCGGCCGGTTCCCGGCGTCCTACTGGCAGCGGTGGACGTCGGCCCGGACGGTGGACCTGCGGGCCGTCGTCAGCGGGACCGGGCTGGTCCGGGTGATGGCCTCGGACAGCCGGGGCCAGACCCGGCACGTGGCCGGCCACGCCGTGCACGACGGGCACGCCGAGCCGGTCGAGCTCGGCCTGCCCCTCGACCGGTTCGTCGACGGCGGGGCGATGTGGCTGGAGCTGGAGACGCGGGCCGGGACGCTGACCGTGGAGCAGGTGCGCTGGTCGGTGACCCACACCCGCCCCCGGCGGGCCACGGCGGTCGTCCTGTGCACCTACAACCGCGCCGACGACTGCCTCACAACGTTGAGCACGCTCGCCGCCGACGCGGAGGTGGTGTCGGAGCTGACGGCCGTCCACGTCGTCGACCAGGGCAGCGACACGCTGGCCTCCCGGCCCGGCTTCGGCCCGCTGCGCGACTCCCTGGGACCGGCGCTGCGCTACGTGCGCCAGCCCAACCTCGGCGGCGTCGGCGGCTTCACGCGGGGCATCTACGAGGCGATCCGCAACGAGACCGCCGACCGGGTCAACCTGCTGCTGATGGACGACGACATCCGGCTCGAGCCCGACACCGTCGTCCGGCTGCGGGCGCTGGCCGACCGGGCCGACGAGCCGGTGGTGGTCGGCGGTCAGATGCTGACCCTGCTGCACCCCGACCGCCTGCACGTCGGCGCCGAGACCGCCGACCTGGGGATCCTGCGGGCCGGCCAGCCGGTCGAGGACGCGCTCACCGACGCCGACGTGACCAGCGAACGCCAGGAGATCCGGGTCGACGCCGACTACAACGCCTGGTGGACCTGCCTGATCCCCTCCGAGGTCGTCGAGGCCGTCGGCTACCCGCTGCCGCTGTTCTTCCAGTGGGACGACATCGAGTACGGGCTGCGCGCCCGCGCGGCGGGGTACCCGACCGTGACCCTCCCGGGGGCCGGGGTCTGGCACGCGGACTTCAGCTGGAAGAACTGGGACGACTGGTCGCGGTACTTCAGCTTCCGGAACGCGCTGATCACCAGCGCCCTGCACACCGGGTTCGACCGGCGGCGCATCCTGGACCACCTCGTCCGCGAGCTGGGGACCTACCTCCTGACGATGCGCTACGGGCTCGCGGCCCTCCTCATCCGCGCGGTCGAGGACTTCCTGCAGGGCCCCGACGTGCTGCGCGACGGCGGTGCCGAGGTGGCGGCGGCCGTGCGCCGCCAGTGGAGCGAGCACCCCGAGACCGTCAACCACCCGGCCGTCGCCGTGCCCGGGGTGGCCACCGGCGACCGGCTGCGCCGGGCCCGGGGCGGGACGCCGTCGATGCCGCGGGCCGTCCTCGCCAAGCGCGTCCTGTGGCACCTGCGTGGCCGGCACCTCGGCGCGGCCGCCGTCCCCACCGCCGACGCCGCCTGGTGGCACGTCTCGCTGTTCGAGACGGCCGTCGTGACCGACCCCTCGCAGGCGGGCGTGCGCGTCCGGCGGCGCGACCGCGACCTCATGCTCCAGCTGGCTCGCCACGGCGGCGCGGTGCTGCTGCGGCTGGCCAGGGAGGGGCATGCCGTCCGGGAGGAGTACCGGCGCCGCCTGCCGGAGCTGACGAGCAGGGAGAACTGGGCGCGGCTGTTCATGACCAGGTAGCCGGCACGGGCAGCGGCCCGGGGAGAGGCGTGCGCAGATGAGCGAGCAGACCGGCGCCGGGGCGCGCCTGCCGGTGTGGCAGCGGCTGGCCCGCCCCGTGGCGCGGGCGGTGGTCAGCCGGCTGGAGGCACGGATGGCCGACGTCGTCCGCGCGGAGGCCGACCGGGTCATCGGCGAGGTCCTCGGCGCGGAGTTCCGGGCCCGGCGGGACGTCCTGGCCGCCGGGGAGCGGGCGGCGGCGGCGTCGTCATGCGAGTTCCAGCTGCGGGAGATGCCCACCGCCCGGGTCTTCCACGACGCCCTGACGACCCTGCGCCACGGCCTGGAGGTCGCACCGGACGAGGGCATGGCGCTGGAGTTCGGGGTGTTCCAGGGCCGGTCCCTGCGGGTGATCACCGACGGCCGGCCGGGCAAGGAGGTGTACGGGTTCGACTCCTTCGCGGGCCTGCCCGAGGACTACCGGCCGCACGTGCGGCAGGGCACGTTCGCCGTCGACGGGCTGCCGGACGTCCCGGGCGCCGAGCTCGTCGTCGGCTGGTTCGACGAGACGCTGCCCGGTTTCCTCGCCGAGCACCCCGGACCGGTCGCGTTCCTGCACGTCGACGGGGACCTCTACTCCTCGGCGGTCACGGTCCTGGACCTCGTGGGTCCCCGGCTGCGGCCGGGGTCGGTGGTCGTCTTCGACGAGTTCTTCAACTTCCCCGGGTGGCAGCAGCACGAGTACCGCGCCTGGCAGGAGTGGCTCGCCCGGACCGGTGCCCGCGCCGAGTACCTGGCCTACACCCAGGAGGACGAGCAGGTCGCGATCCGGGTCCTGGACCCCGGGCGGGCGGCGGATCTCGCGTAGACTCCGACGAGGTACGAGCCCCGCCGAGGCCTCGGCATGCTCGCTTCTCCCCACACCTGGACCCGCCGCGCAGGCCGCCGCGGGCCTCATCCCTGGAGCGACATGACTGCCCCTTCCGGCACCGCTGTCCTGTCCGACGGTGACTTCAAGGTCGCCGACCTCGCCCTCGCCGGCTTTGGCCGCAAGGAGATCTCCCTCGCCGAGCACGAGATGCCCGGCCTGATGGCGCTGCGCGCCGAGTACGGCGACGCCCAGCCGCTGGCCGGCGCGCGCATCGCCGGCTCGCTGCACATGACCGTGCAGACCGCCGTCCTCATCGAGACGCTGGTCGCGCTCGGCGCCGACGTGCGCTGGGTCAGCTGCAACATCTTCTCCACCCAGGACCACGCCGCCGCCGCCATCGTGGTCGGCGACGGCACCCCCGAGGCGCCCACCGGCGTGCCCGTCTTCGCCTGGAAGGGCGAGACGCTGCCCGAGTACTGGTGGTGCACGCAGCGCCTGTTCGAGTTCCGCGACGAGACCGGCGCGGTGGTCGGCCCGAACATGCTGCTCGACGACGGCGGCGACGCCACCCTGCTGGTGCACCTGGGCACCCGCTTCGAGGCCGACGGCGCCGTCCCCGACACCACCGGGGCCGACTCCGAGGAGTACGGCGTCATCCTCGACGTCCTGCGCGGCACGATCGCCGAGGACGGCGGCTACTGGACCCGCATCGGCCAGGGCATCAAGGGCGTCACCGAGGAGACCACCACCGGTGTCATGCGGCTCTACGAGCTGGCCCGCGACGACCGGCTGCTGTTCCCGGCGATCAACGTCAACGACTCGGTCACCAAGAGCAAGTTCGACAACCTCTACGGCTGCCGGCACTCGCTGATCGACGGCATCAACCGGGCCACCGACGTGATGATCGGCGGCAAGGTCGCCGTCGTCTGCGGCTACGGCGACGTCGGCAAGGGCTGCGCGGAGTCGCTGCGCGGCCAGGGCGCCCGCGTGATCGTCACCGAGATCGACCCGATCAACGCCCTGCAGGCGGCGATGCACGGCTACGAGGTGACCACGCTGGACGAGGTCATCGGCAAGGCCGACATCATCATCACGGCCACCGGCAACAAGGACATCATCACGGCCGAGCAGCTGGCCGCCACCAAGCACCAGGCGATCATCGGTAACATCGGGCACTTCGACAACGAGATCGACATGGCCGGTCTCGCCCGCACGCCGGGCGTGGTGCGGACGACGATCAAGCCGCAGGTCGACGAGTGGCGGTTCGCCGACGGCCACACGATCATCGTGCTCTCCGAGGGCCGGCTGCTGAACCTGGGCAACGCCACCGGGCACCCCAGCTTCGTGATGAGCGCGTCGTTCTCCAACCAGGTGCTCGCCCAGATCGAGCTGTGGGACAACCGCGCCGCGTACGAGGGCCAGGCGCCGACCGTCACCGTCCTGCCCAAGAAGCTCGACGAGCACGTGGCCCGGCTGCACCTGGACGCGCTCGGCGTGAAGCTCACCGAGCTCACCAAGGTGCAGGCCGACTACATCGGCGTCCCCGTCGAGGGCCCCTACAAGAGCGACCACTACCGCTACTGAGGAAGGACCCTCGCAGGGCCCCGCCACTCGCGAGCTCGCGGCGGGGCCCTGCGAGGGGGCCGACGGCCGGGTGCGCGCCCGGTCGGGTGATGCGTTGCGACACCCGACGGCTGGGCGCGTACCCGGCTGGGGCGCGCGTTGCGACACCCGCCCGGGCGGTCGCCCGGGCGGGTGTCGCCGTTCGGGGCGGTGAACAGCGCAGAATGGGCCCGTGGCATCCACCGCACCCTCGACCGGGCCCAGCCGTGGCCGCGTCCTCGTCGTCGACGACGACGCCGCCCTCGCCGAGATGCTCGGCATCGTCCTGCGGCGCGAGGGCTACGAGCCGGCCTTCGTCTCCGACGGGAACCGGGCGGTGGGCGCGTTCCAGCAGACCCGGCCCGACATCGTCCTGCTCGACCTGATGCTGCCCGGCCGCAACGGCCTGCAGATCTGCCAGGACATCCGCACCCAGTCCAGCGTCCCGATCGTGATGCTGACCGCCAAGGGCGACACGATCGACGTCGTCCAGGGGCTGGAGGCCGGCGCCGACGACTACGTCACCAAGCCGTTCAAGCCGGTGGAGCTCGTCGCGCGTGTCCGGGCGCAGCTGCGCCGCGGGGAGACCGGCCAGGCCGAGAGCCTCGCCATCGGGGACATCTCGATCGACGTCCCCGCCCACCAGGTCACCCGCGACGGCGTGCCGATCGCGCTCACCCCCCTCGAGTTCGACCTCCTGGTGGCGCTGGCCCGCAAGCCGCGGCAGGTGTTCACCCGCGAGCTGCTGCTGGAGCAGGTGTGGGGCTACCGGCACGCCGCCGACACCCGCCTGGTCAACGTCCACGTGCAGCGGCTGCGGGCCAAGATCGAGCGCGACCCCGAGCGGCCCGAGATCGTGCTGACGGTGCGCGGCGTGGGCTACAAGGCCGGCCCGCCGTGACCGGGTGCCGCCGCGGTGCGCAGCCGGCGGGCGGAGGCCCCGGCGGGCCGTCCGCGGCTCACGGCACCGGTGGGGCCGGGGTCCGGTGACCGCGCGGCCCGTGCCGGCGGCGGCTCCGGCCGCGCCCGCACCGTCCGCGGGGCAGCCGCCCCGTCCCGACGGGTCCGTCCCGCCGGGCGGCCCTGTCCCGCCGGGCGGCCCTGTCCCGCCGGGTGGTCCTGTCCCGCCGGGCGGCGCCGTCCCACCCGGCGGCGCCGACCCGTCCGGCCGGCACGGCCTGGACGCGGCGGCCCGGGTGCGGGTTCGCGCCGCCGGCACCCGGCGCACCGCGCACCGGCTGGCCACCACCGCCGCCTCCGCCTGGCGCTCGTCGCTGCACGTCCGGATCGGCGCCATCACGATGGTCGTGGCCGGCACCGTCGTGGTGATCGTCAGCCTCGTGCTCTTCAGCCAGATCCGCGACCAGCTGCTGTCGGTCAAGCGCGACGCCGCCGTCGACCAGGCGCAGGCGGGGGTGTCCTACGCCCGCGACGAGATGGCCGGCATCGCCACCGGTGACGCGGCCAGCGTGCGGGCCACGCTGGAGCGCACCGTGCAGGGGCTCAAGAGCCGGGCCGGGTCGGCGGGGGACTTCGACGTCGTCATGATCCACCGCAGCGGCGGGCGGGAACTGCCCGCCGGCCGCCGCGACGTCGTCTCCGCGCTGCCCGGGCAGCTGCGGGCCGGGGTGGACTCCGGCGGCCAGTTCTCCCAGTACGCACCGGTGCCCGGCCCGGACGGCGACCCGCAGCCGACGCTGCTCATCGGCGCCCCCGTATCCGTCGACCCGACCGGGGACGAGCGGATCGAGCTCTACTACGCGTTCCCCCTCGACCAGGAGGAGGAGAGCCTGTCGCGGATCCGCAGCACCGTCGTCATCAGCGGGATCGCGCTCACCCTCTTCGTCGTGGGGATCGGCGTGCTGGTCACCCGGCTCGTGGTCGACCCCGTGCGGCGGGCCGCGGGCACCGCCCAGCGGCTGGCCGAGGGGCAGCTGGAGGAGCGCATGGCCGTCCGGGGGGAGGACGACCTCGCCCGGCTGGCCACCAGCTTCAACGCGATGGCCGACAGCCTGCAGCGGCAGATCACCCAGCTGGAGGGGCTGTCGCAGCTGCAGCAGCGGTTCACCTCCGACGTCAGCCACGAGCTGCGCACGCCGTTGACGACGGTGCAGATGGCCGCGGAGGTGCTGCACGAGTCCCGCGGCGACTTCCCGCCGCACGTGGCCAGGTCCGCGGAGCTGCTGCACGCCGAGCTCGACCGGTTCGAGTCGCTGCTCACCGACCTGCTCGAGATCAGCCGGTACGACGCCGGTGCCGCGGTGCTGGAGAGCGAGCCGACCGACATCGGTGCGCTCATCGGCCGGGTCGCGGCCGACATGTCCGCGCTCGCGGCCATGCACGACTGCGCGCTGCGGGTCAGCGGGCCCCAGCAGCCGGTGATCGCCGAGGTCGACGCGCGGCGGGTGCAGCGCATCCTGCGCAACCTCGTCGGCAACGCCGTCGAGCACGGCAGCGGCCGGCCGGTCGACATCACCTGGGCGGCGAACCGGCACGCGGTCGCGCTGACCGTCCGCGACCACGGCGTCGGGCTCACCCCCGCCGAGGCGCAGCACGTGTTCGACCGCTTCTGGCGGGCCGACCCCTCGCGGGTGCGGACCGTCGGCGGCAGCGGCCTGGGCCTGTCCATCAGCCTGGAGGACGCCCGTCTGCACGGCGGCTGGCTGCAGGTCTGGGGGTCACCGGGTCTGGGCGCGCAGTTCCGCCTCACCCTGCCGGTCACCGCGGGAGAGGAGCTGACCGCCTCCCCGCTGCCGCTGCGCCCGGCGATCGTCCGCCGCCCCGGGGGCATCCCGTGACCCGCGCCGCCGGTGCGGTGGCCGCGGCGCTTCTGCTCGCGGTGGCCGGCTGCTCGACGGTGCCGTCGAGCTCCCCGACCGTGCAGATCACCCAGGAGCCGGCCCGCGCGCCCGAGATCGTCGGCATCGAACCCCTCGAGCCGGAGGAGGGGGCGACGCCGGAGGACGTCGTCCGTGGCTTCATCGACGCCGCGGCGAGCACCGCCCGCAACCACCCGGTTGCCCGCCTGTACCTGGCCGACGCGGCCGCCGAGTCGTGGCAGGACGACACCGGCATCACCGTCATCGGCGGCGACTACGCCACCGTCACCACCAGCGCCGGGGTGACCGTCACCGCCGACCGGGTGGGTGCGGTCGACCCGCGCGGGGTGTTCACCGTCGACGCCAGCCAGCGGGTGGGCGTCGACTTCTCGCTCGAGCTGGTCCGCGGCGAGTGGCGGATCACCAACCCGCCCGACGGCCTGCTCATGGCGCAGCAGGACTTCACCCGGCTCTACGACGCGCGGGCGGTGTACTTCGTCGACCCGACACGGCAGCGCGTGGTGCCCGACCCGCGCTACCTCATCCAGGGCGAGGCCCAGCCGACGGCGCTGGTCGACCGGCTCATCTCGGGCCCGTCCCCGGGGCTGGTCGACGGCGTGGGGAACCTGCTCGCCGGGGCCGACCTGGTGCGGGCGGTCACCGTCTCCGGGCAGTCGGTCACGGTCGACCTCACCGGCATCGGGGACCTCGCCCCGCCCGAGCTGTCCGCGCTGTGCGCCCAGCTGGTCTGGACGCTGAGCCAGCTGCCCGGCGGGCCGTCGGTGGAGCTGCTGTCCGACGGCGAGCCCCTCGTCCTCGACGGAGTGCCCGCGCGGCAGTCCGTCGACGACTGGTCGGCCTTCGACCCGGAGGCGGCGCCGGTGGGCACGGTCGGGCACTACCTCGACGGCGGGGGGCTGCGGCTCACCGACGGATCGGCGGCGCCCGGGCCGGCCGGGGACCCCGCCCTGGGCCTGCAGTCCGCCGCGATCTCCGCCGACCCGCGCACGGGGGAGCTCGCCTCCATGGTCGGCGTCGCCGTCCGCGACTCCCGCGCGACCCTGCTCGCCGGCCGCTACGGCGGTGACCTGGCCCCGGTGCTCACCGGCGAGCAGCTCACCGTGCCCACGGTGGCGGCCACCCGCAGCGAGTTCTGGACCGTCCGCGACGGCAGCACCGTGGTGCGGGTCCCGGCCGACGCCACGCCGCAGATCGTCAACGCGCCGACGCTGGCGACCGTCGGCCGGGTGTCGGCGCTGCAGCTGTCGCCCGACGGCGTGCGCGCGGCGGTGGTCGTCGAGGGGGCCCGGCTGTACGTCGGCACGGTCGTCCGCCAGCCCGACAGCCCGGTGACCCTGCGCGACCTGCGTCTGCTCGCGCCGGCGCTGACCGGCGTCAGCGACGTGGCGTGGAGCGCCGCGGACCGGCTGCTGGTGCTCGCTGCCGGTGGCCCCGAGGACGGCGTCACCCCCTACACGGTCGGGGTCGACGGCTGGGGCCTGAACCCGGTGACGACGGCGGGGCTGCCGGGGCAGCCGACCACGGTCGCCGCCGCGCCCGGCCAGCAGCCGCTGGTCAGCGCGGGCGGCACGATGTGGCAGCTGTCCGGCGGCACGTGGGTGACGCTGCTGCGCGGCCAGCAGCCGCTGCCGGGCACCGAGCCCTTCTTCCCCGCCTGACCGGGCCGTCCACAGTCCGGCCCGCCGAGACCCCGCGGGCGCCGCGGCCGTGCAGGGTGGGTCGTGCGCGCCACCGGGGAGGTCGTCGGCGCCGCGGTGGCCGCGCTGGCCGACCTGGTGCTGCCGCGGGTCTGCGCGGGCTGCGGGGTGCCCGGCGTGCTGCTGTGCCGGGGGTGCGCCGCGTGCTTCACCCGGCCGCACCTGGCGCAGCCGCGGCGCTTCCCCGCGGGGTTCCCGCCGACGGTGGCCGCGGCGGCCTACACCGGCCCGGTGCGCCCGGCTGTGAACGCCTTCAAGGAGCACGGCCGCGCGGAGCTCGCCCGCCCGCTCGGGACGGCGCTCGCGCTGGCGGTCGCGGCGGTCCGCGCCGGTGTCCCGGCGGCCGGCCCCGCCACCCCCGTGCTGCTGGTGCCGCTGCCGGCGTCCCGGGCGGCGCTGCGGGCGCGGGGCCGCGACCACGTGGCCGAGCTGGCCCGCGCCGCCGTCACCGAGCTGCGGACCGCCGGTGTGCCGGCGGCCGCCGGGCGGCTGCTGCGCCGCGCCGGCAGGGTCGCGGACTCGGCGGGCCTGTCGGCCGCCCAGCGGCGCGCGAACCTCGCCGGCACGGTGGTCGCCCGGCCCGGGGCGGCGGTGCCCGCGGGGACGCTGCTGGTCGTGGTCGACGACGTCGTGACCAGCGGCGCCACGCTCACCGAGGCCGCTGCCGCGCTGGCGCCGACACGCGGGGACGACACGCCGGTGCTGGCCGCGGTCGTGGCCGCGACGCCCCGACGTCCCCCCGCGGGCGGCGTCGCGGGCCCACCTGCGCGGACCCCGCGGTACCGGTCGGCGAGGTCCTCGCGGACGTGCTGATCGACTGTCGGGACACCTGACGGACGACTAGCGTTCAACCGGACACACACCCGTACTACCGGGAGGTCTCATGGAGATCGTTGTCCGTGGCCGGAACGTCGAAGTGCCGGAACACTACCGCCAGCACGTCGAGGACAAGGTGGGGTCGCTCGACCGCTTCGACGGCAAGCTCAAGATGCTCCGCATGGACGTGGAGCTGTTCCACGAGAAGAACCCACGCCAGTCCGCCAACTGCCAGCGGGTGGAGATCACCCTCCGCGGCAAGGGCCCCGTCGTGCGGGCCGAGGCGAGCGCGCCCGACTTCTACGGGGCGCTGGACCTGGCCTGCACCAAGCTGGAGAACCGGCTGCGCCGGGCGGCCGACCGCCGCCGCGTGCACCACGGCCGGCGCACCCCCGACAGCGTGCGGGTCGCCGGCGGCGCCGGCGAGCCGCTCGCCCCCCTGGCCGGCCCGTCGCCGGCCCCCTCGGAGCTGGACGCTCGGTTCGACGGCGAGCCGCTCGTCACCGACGTCGCCGAGCACCTGCCCGGGCACGTCGTCCGGGAGAAACACCACCCGGCCGTGCCGATGACCGTCGACCAGGCCCTCCACGAGATGGAACTGGTCGGCCACGACTTCTTCCTGTTCCAGTGCGCCGACACCGGGCAGCCGACGGTCGTCTACCGCCGGCACGCCTACGACTACGGCCTCATCCGGCTGGTCGACGTGCCCCTGGACGGTGTCGCCGCGCGCGACTCCGCACCCGCCGAGAAGGTGGCGGCCCCGGTCTGATCCCACGGCGGGGTCGCCCGGGGACGTGACCCGTCCCCGGGCGGCCCCGCCGTCGTCGGGCTCGCGCCGGTGGGCGCGACCCCGCCCGCGTCAGTCGCCCGGGACCCGCCCGAACAGGACGGCGTCCGACCGGACACCGGAGCGGCCCGCGAGGCACGCGCGCACCACGCCCTCCCGCCGGAACCCGGCCCGCTCCGCGGTGACCTGCGAGGCGCTGTTGGCGACGTCGACCACCAGGTGGACCCGCGGCGCCCCCAGCCCGAGGGCCCACTCGGCCAGCGCGTGCGCCACCTCGGCGGCGTAGCCGTTCCCCCGCGCCTGCGGCGCGAGCCAGTAGCCGATCTCCGGGCCCAGCCGGCCGCCGCGGAAGTGCACGCCGGCCGAGCCGACCAGGACGCCGCCGGTCTCGACGGCGACGGGCATCCCGCGGCCCTCGGCCCGCTCGGCGGGCGCCCGGCCCTCGTGCAGGGGCCCGGCCCGAGCCTGCGAGGGTCGGGGGGCACGGGGGTCCTTCCACCAGTGCTGGATGTCGGGGTCCTGGCAGGCGGCGAACACGGCGTCCGCGTCGTCCGGCCGGTGCGGCCGCAGCACCAGGCGATCGGTGCGGACCACCTCGGTGGTCAGGTCGACGCCGCTGAGGTCCATCTCGTCGGGGATCACCCGGCCATGGTCAGGCGTTGCCGAGGACCCGGTCGACCGAGATCTCGATGACGACCCGCGCCGGGTTCTCCCGCGGCTGCTTGTACCGGCGCGCGTAGCGCCCGACCGCGTCGGCGACGGCGGCGGCGTCGTCCCGCACGACCGCCGTCCCCTCCAGGGTGAGCCAGCGCCGGCCGTCCACCTGGCAGACCGCCACCCGGGCCTGCCCCTCCCGCACGTGCCGGGCCTTGGCCGACGCGCCGGAGGTGATCACCCGCGCGGTCGCCGTCCCCGGGTCGAAGGTGACCCCGACGGGGACGACGTGCGGGGTGCCGTCCGCGCGCAGCGTGGTCAGGGTCGCCAGGTGCCGCTCGGTGAGGAAGGTGAGCGTGTCGGGGCCCAGGGTGCGCGGGTCGGAAGCCACCGGCGGAGGGTATGCGCGCTCGTCCCCGTCCATCCAGGCGGGCCGCCTACCCTGGGCCCGTGGTGTTCTCTCGAATCCTCCGTGCCGGCGAGGGCAAGATCCTGCGGCGACTGAACCGGATCGCCGACGCGGTGGAGTCCCTCGCCGATGACGTCGCCGACCTCACCGACGCGGAGCTGCGCGCGAAGACGGACGAGTTCAAGGAGCGCCACGCCGACGGGGAGACCCTCGACCAGCTGCTCCCCGAGGCGTTCGCCGTCGTCCGGGAGGCCGCGACCCGCACGCTGGGCCAGCGCCACTTCCGCGTGCAGATCATGGGCGGCGCCGCGCTGCACCTGGGCAACATCGCCGAGATGCGCACCGGTGAGGGCAAGACGCTGACCGGCGTCCTCCCCGCCTACCTGAACGCCCTGACCGGCGACGGCGTGCACGTCATCACGGTCAACGACTACCTGGCCAAGCGCGACGCCGAGTGGATGGGGCGGGTGCACCGCTTCCTCGGGCTGTCGGTGGGCACGATCCTCTCCGGCGAGCGGCCGGCGCACCGCCGCGAGCAGTACGCCTGCGACATCACGTACGGGACGAACAACGAGTTCGGCTTCGACTACCTGCGCGACAACATGGCCTGGAGCAAGGCCGACCTGGTCCAGCGCGGGCACAACTACGCGATCGTCGACGAGGTCGACTCGATCCTCATCGACGAGGCGCGCACGCCGCTGATCATCAGCGGCCCGGCCGAGAGCGCCGGCAAGTGGTACCAGGAGTTCGCCCGCATCGTGCCGATGATGCGGCGCGACGAGCACTACGAGGTGGAGGAGGCCAAGCGCACGGTCGCCGTCACCGAGGAGGGCGTGGAGTTCGTCGAGGACCAGCTGGGCATCGAGAACCTCTACGAGGCGGTCAACTCCCCGCTGATCAGCTACCTGAACAACGCGCTGAAGGCCAAGGAGCTCTACCACCGCGACCAGCAGTACATCGTCAGCAACGGCGAGGTGCTCATCGTCGACGAGTTCACCGGCCGCGTGCTGTCGGGCCGGCGCTACAACGAGGGCATGCACCAGGCCATCGAGGCCAAGGAGAAGGTGCAGATCAAGGACGAGAACCAGACCCTCGCCACGATCACGCTGCAGAACTACTTCCGCCTCTACGAGAAGCTGTCGGGGATGACCGGCACCGCCCAGACCGAGGCGGCCGAGCTCTCCCAGACCTACTCCCTGGGCGTCGTCCCCATCCCGACGAACCGGCCGATGGTCCGCCTGGACCGCTCCGACGTCATCTACAAGACGGAGAAGGCCAAGCTCGAGGCCGTCGTGGAGGACATCGCCGAGCGGCACGAGGCCGGGCAGCCGGTGCTCGTCGGCACGGCCAGCGTCGAGAAGTCCGAGCTGCTGGCGAAGTACCTGCTGCGCAAGGGCATCCCGCACGAGGTCCTCAACGCCAAGAACCACGCCCGGGAGGCGACGATCGTCGCCCAGGCCGGGCGGCTGGGCGCGGTCACCGTGGCCACCAACATGGCCGGCCGCGGCACCGACATCCAGCTCGGCGGCAGCCCCGACTTCATCGCCGACGAGGACCTGCGCGCCCGGGGGCTGAGCCCGGCGGAGACCCCGGAGGAGTACGAGGCCGCCTGGGACGACGCCCTGGCCGCAGCCCGGAAGCAGGTCGAGGAGGAGCACGAGCAGGTCACCGAGGCCGGTGGGCTGTACGTGCTGGGCACCGAGCGGCACGAGAGCCGTCGCATCGACAACCAGCTGCGCGGCCGGTCGGGCCGGCAGGGCGACCCGGGGGAGTCGCGCTTCTACCTCTCCCTCGGTGACGACCTGATGCGCCGGTTCAACGGACCGATGCTCGAGTCGATGATGAACACCCTGCGGGTGCCCGACGACCAGCCGATCGAGTCGAAGATGGTCAGCCGGGCCATCCTGTCGGCGCAGACGCAGGTCGAGCAGCAGAACTTCGAGATCCGCAAGAACGTCCTCAAGTACGACGAGGTGCTCAACCGGCAGCGCACGGTCATCTACGACGAGCGGCGCAAGGTCCTCGACGGCGAGGACCTGCACGTGCAGGTGCGCGCCATGGTCGACGACGTCATCGCCGCCTACGTCGACGGCGCGACGGAGACCGGCTACGCCGAGGACTGGGACCTCGAGCAGCTGTGGACCGGGCTCAAGGCGCTGTACCCGGTGGGCCTGGACCGTCAGGAGCTGCTGGACCGCGTCGCCGACGGCGAGCAGGCGGCGCTGTCGGCCCAGACGCTGAAGGACGAGCTGCTCGCCGACGTGCACCGCGCCTACGAGGAGCGCGAGTCCACGCTCGGTGCCGAGGTCATGCGCGAGCTCGAGCGGCGGGTGCTGCTCAGCGTGCTGGACCGCAAGTGGCGCGAGCACCTCTACGAGATGGACTACCTGCGGGCCGGCATCCACTTGCGCGCGATGGCCAACCGCGACCCGGTCGTGGAGTACCAGCGCGAGGGCTACGACATGTTCAGCGCGATGCTCGACGGCATCAAGGAGGAGTCCGTCGGCTTCCTGTTCAACCTCGAGGTCAAGACCAAGGAACAGCAGGACGAGGAGGCCCGCGCGAAGCAGGCCGAGGCCGAGGCGCGCGCCCTGGCCGCGGCCCAGGAGGGCACGGCGCGGGTGCTCGCCCGCCAGCAGGCGGCCGCCGCGGCAGCCGGTGGCAACGGGTCGGGCGCCGGCACCGCGCCGGCGGGGGCCCCCGCCGGCGGGACCGCCCCGGGCAGGTCGACGGCGACCACGCCCGCCAAGGCGGCGCCGGCCGCGCGGCGGAGCGCGGGTGCCGGCCCCGGCAAGAGGACGGCGAAGCCCGCCGGCCGGCCGGCGACGACCGCTCCGGCGGCGACCGCGTCGGCGGAGGCCGAGGAGCCGCCCGTCTCGGGGACCGGCCCGCAGCTGGCGGTCAAGGGCCTCGACGAGCCGCGCCGGCCCGAGAACCTGACCTACTCGGCCCCCAGCCTGGACGCCTCCCCGAAGGAGAACGGCGCGGCCAAGGCGGCGAAGACCGCCACGGTCACCGGCTCCAAGGAGCCGTCCCGGAACTCGCCGTGCCCCTGCGGCTCGGGCAAGAAGTACAAGTTCTGCCACGGCGCGGCCAAGTAGCCGTACCACCCGACACGCGCCCCCGCCGGACCCCGTCCCGGCGGGGGCGCTGCCGTTCGCGGGCCCGGGACCCTGCCCTGTCCCCGGTCAACCGATCTGCAGGGCAGTGCAGCGCCACCGGCCGTCGAGGCCCTCGAGCCGCGCCGCGACCGCGTGCGCGCGTCCCGCGCGGCGGGCCACGGCGCTCACCTCCGCGACACCGTCCACCGGCTCGCACACGTGCACCCTGCCGAGCAGCACCGGTGCGGTGCCGCCGGAGCACCAGCCGGGGCGGGGGCGCCGGGTCAGCGCCAGGTACAGCCCGGGCGCCGTCAGCCGCTGCACCTGGGCGAGCGGGCGGAGCCCGGCCAGGCCCTCCAGCGCGGTGACGAACAGCCGCCGCCCGGCGCCGGCGGGGTCCGGCAGGTCGGTGCGGGAGCTCCAGTCCGGACCGAGGTCCATCGTCCGCCGGTGGGCCTCGCGCGGTCGGGGGCCCGGGACGTGCGCCGGCCGCGGCGGCAGGACCCCGTGCCGCACGAGCGGCAGCACCGGCTCCTCGCACGCCGGCGGCTGCGGGGTGGGGACCAGGGTCAGCCGGAACGTCCGCGGGGTCTGCGGTGCGGCGGCGACGGACGGCGGGGCGGTCATCGCGGGGCCTCGTTTCCTGCGGCGAGGGCGGGGCTGGCGGGGGCGGTCGGGCTGGCCGGGGCGGTGGGGGTGGTGGGGGCGGCCAGCACCTGGCCGGGGAGCAGCAGGTCGGGATCGGGCCCGATGACCCCGGCGTTCGCCGCCCACCACGCGTCCACGGCCCGGGCGACGTCCGCGCCGGCCGGCACCGTGCCGGTCCGCGCCCGTAGGTCCGCGGTGGCGACGGCCCACAGGGTGTCCCCGCGCACGACGACGTGCTCGCCTCCCGCCGGCGCCGGCGCCGGGGGTGGGAACGACGGTGGCGCCGGGGGTGGGGCCGGGGCCGGCGGGGCGGCCGGTTCCTCCGCGGTCTCCGCTGTCGCCGGCGGCCAGTCGGGGACCAGGGCGGTGCCGGGGAGGGCCTGCACGGCTCCGGCCGGATCGACCGGCGCGGAGCAGGCGGACAGGGCCGGCCCGCCCACGCCCAGGCCGATCCCGAGCGCCACGGCGGCGACCCGGCGGGCACTCGCGGGCAGCAGGACGCGCGCCAGGCCGCGGGCGACGGCTCCGACCAGCCCCGGGGCGGCCGACAGCGCGGCCAGCAGCAGCCCCAGCGCACCCCAGCCCCAGGCGAGCCAGGCCAGCGCGGCCACCAGGGTCAGCACGAGGGCCTCGGCACCGGCGCCGTCGACGAGCGCCTGGGGGTCGGCCAACGCCGATGGGGCGGGGAACGGCGGCGTTAGCAGGGCCAGCAGCGCCACGACCACCGCCATCGCCGTGGTCGTGACCGCCAGTCGAACCAGTGACATCGGGACCTCCTCGTCTCTCGACGTGCACTAGAGCAAGCAAACGTCAAGAAATGCAACCCATGTGGACGGAGGTACGCTCCGGCTCGTGCGGTGGCAGCGGTTGTTCGCCGACCTGCAGGCGGAGTGGGAGGCCGCGCAGGTCGCGGCGGAGCGGGCGGAGGACGCCTCACGGGCACGCCTGGAGACCGGTGCCGTGCACCTGGCCCAGCGGCTGGGCGGGGCGGTCGGCCGCGAGGTCGCCCTGCGCTGCCGGGGAGCGGGGGAGGTGCGGGGGAGGCTGATGGAGGTCGGCTGGGGCTGGCTGCTGCTGACCGACGTCGCCGGCCGGGAGGTGCTCGTCGCCGAACCCGCGGTGCGCGCGGTGGCGGGGCTGGACCGGTCGACCGCCGTGGCGCCCGGCGGCGCGGTCGCCGCGCGGCTGGACCTGCGCTGGGCGCTGCGCGGGGTCGCCCGGGACCGCAGTCCCGTGCAGGTGTTCCTCGACGACGCCGCGGTGCTGACCGGGACCGTCGACCGGGTGGGCGCGGACTTCGTGGAGCTCGCCGAGCACGCGGCGGACCAGCCGCGGCGGGGCGCGGCCGTGCAGGCGGTGCGCGCGATCGCGCTCGACGCCGTCGCCGCGGTGCGCCGGCTGGCGCCGGGCCTGGACTAGGAGCCCTCGGCTCCCGCCCGCGTCTCCTCGGCGTCGGGCTCGATCTCCGGGACGTCGCCGGAGCGGGCCTCGGCGTAGCGCTGCTGGATGAACCGCTCCAGCTCGTCGACCTCGACGCGCCACTGCCCGCGGCCGCCGATCTGGATGGCGATCAGCTCCTTGCGGCGCACGAGCGCGTACACCTGCCGCCAGGAGACGTTCAGGATCTCCGCCACGTCGGCGAGGGTCAGGAAACGCGGTGTGGGCATCGGCGGTCTCTCATCCGGGGTCGCGGGCCAGTGTGTCAGCCCTCCGGAGGGAACGGCCCGGCCGTCCACACCCGAACGTGTGGACAACCGGTGCGCGCGAACGACACGGTCCCGCATCATCTGCCCCCGACCGCCCTCGTCCGGGCCGGTCCCGGCAGGCCGCGAGGGCCGCCGACGACGACGGAGGAGGCGCGGTGACCGACGTGCGGACGGCCCCGCCACCGGCGCCGGCCGGCCCGGGGACGGCGACCGGGCGGGTGCGCGGGCCGGTGCCGCGCCGTGTCCGGGCGCCGCGGTGGCTGGACCTGCGGCTGGTGCTGGGCGTCCTGCTGGTCCTCGTGTCCGTGCTGCTGGGCGCCCGGGTGGTCGGTGCCGCCGACACGACGGTGCCGGTGTGGGCGGCGTCCGGGGACCTGGCGGCCGGCACCGTGCTGTCCGCCGGCGACCTGGTCACCGTGGACGTCCGCCTGGACGACGCCGCCGGGCGCTACCTGGCCTCCAGCACCCGCCCCGAGGGCCGCACGCTGGCGCGGGCGGTGCGCGACGGGGAGCTGCTCCCGCGGTCCGCGCTGGAGGACGTCCCGGACCTCGTGCAGGTCGCCCTCCCGGTGCAGGCCGGTTTCGCCCCGCCCGCGCTCGCCCGCGGCCAGGTGGTCGACGTCTACGCCGTCGCCGACCCGGCCGCCGGCGCCACCGGGACCGCGGACGGGAGCGTCACCCTCGTCGTCGGGTCCGCGCCGGTGCAGGCGGTGTCCGGCCGGACGGAGGGCGTGCTGTCCAGCGCGGCCACGACCGTGCAGGTCGTGGTGTCCGTCGCGGCCGGCTCGGCGGACGAGGTCCTCGCCGCCGTCGCCGGCCGCCCGCTGGTCGTCGTCGTCCGCGGGTCGGTCGACGCCACGGCGGCACCGTCGGCGGTCGTGCCCTCGCCGCGGGTGCCGTCGCCGGGGGCCGCGCCGTCCACCGCGCCGCCGGCCGTCCCGCCGGCCGGCACCGCGACGCCGGCCGTCCCGCCGGCCGGCTCCGCGGCGCCGACGTCCTGATGGCGCTGCAGGTCTTCACCGCGGTCACCGGTGCGGCGTGGGAGGCGGCGCTCGTCGGGGCGCTCGACCGGGCCGACCACGGCGTGACCGTGGTGCGCCGCTGCGTGGACGTCGCCGAGCTGCTGGCCGCCGCGGCGACCGGCACCGGGCACGCGGCGCTGCTGTCGGCGGACCTGCGGCGCCTCGACGGGGACGCGGTCGCCCGGCTGACCGCGGCCGGCGTCGCCACGGTGGGGCTGGTCGAGCCGGGGGACGAGCGAGCCGCCGCGCGCCTGCACGGATGGGGCGTCCTGCACGTGCTGGCCGCCGACGCCGCGCCGGAGCAGATCGCGCGGGCGCTGCGCGAGGCCGTCGCGGGGAGCCCCGCACCGGGCCGGGACGTGGCCGACCCGCGGTCCGCGCTGGCCGGTCCCGCCGTCGCGCCGGGGGAGGTCGAGCCGGCCGACGGCGACGGCACGGTGGTCGCGGTGTGGGGGCCGACCGGTGCCCCGGGCCGGACCACCGTGGCGGTCGGGCTGGCCGACGAGGCGTCCCGGCTCGGCGTCGACACCCTGCTGGTGGACGCCGACGTGTACGGCGGGGTCGTCGCCCAGCTGCTCGGACTGCTCGACGAGTCGCCGGGCCTGGCCGCCGCGGCCCGCCGCGCGGCTGCCGGCGGCCTGGACGAGGCCGCGCTCCGCCGGCTGACCTGGGAGGTCCGGCCGGGGCTGGGGGTGCTGACCGGCCTGGCGCGCGCCGACCGGTGGCCGGAGCTGCGGCCGTCGGCGGTGGTGCGGGTGCTCGAGGAGGCGCGACGCGCGGCGGCGCTGACGGTCGTCGACTGCGGGTTCAACCTCGAGGAGGACGAGGAGCTCTCGTTCGACACGGCGGCGCCGCGGCGCAACGGGGCGACGCTGGCCGTGCTGGAGTCCGCGGACGTCGTGCTGTGCGTGGCCGGTGCCGACCCGGTGGGGCTGCAGCGCTGCATCCGGGGACTCGGCGAGCTGCGGGAGGTGCTGCCGGGCGTGGAGCCGCTGCTGGTGGTGAACCAGGTGCGCCGCGGTCCGGTGCCCGGCGAGCCGCGCCGGGAGATCGCCGAAGCCCTCCAGCGCTTCGGCGGCCGCGAGGTGGACTCCTTCCTGCCCGCGGACCGCCGGGCCGCCGACGCCGCGCTGGCGGCCGGGCGGACCCTGGCCGAGGTGGCGCCCTCGTCGCCGCTGCGCGAGGGCCTGCGGGGGCTGGCGTCCCGGCTCACGGGGGTGCCGACGCCGGCGCCCCGGCGGGGCCGGACCCGGCCGGGGGCGCGCTGGGCCGGGTGAGCCCGGGCGGACGCCCCCGGCGCCCTGCGCGGCGCCGGGTGCGGTCGGCGGGCCCCCGCCCACCCGCCCGGCGCTCGGCGTGCCCTGGACCACGGGCGCGGCACGGGACGCGCCGGGGCGGCCGGTCTGCGTAGCGTGGGCGGCCCGACGGAGGGGGACGGATGCTGGAGCGCCTGACCACGATCGACGCGTCGTTCCTCTACCTCGAGGAACCCGACGCACCGATGCACGTCGCCGGGGTGCTCCTGCTGGAACCCCTGGCGGGCGGGCTCGAGGCGCTCGCGGCGCTCGTCGAGGCGCGGCTCCCGCTGGTGCCCCGGTACCGCCAGCGGGTGCTCGAGGTCCCCGGGCGACTGGCCGATCCCGTGTGGGCCGACGACCCGGACTTCGACGTCGCCTACCACGTGCGGCGGTCAGCGCTGCCCCGCCCGGGTACGGAGGCGCAGCTGCTGGACCTGGTCTCCCGGCTGACGTCGCGGCCGCTGGACCGGCAGCGGCCGCTGTGGGAGCTGTACCTGGTCGAGGGGCTCTCCGGCGGGCGGGTCGCCGTCATCACCAAGACGCATCCGGCGCTGGTGGACGGGCTGGGCGCGGTCGACATCGCGCAGGTGCTGCTGGACCCCTCCCCGGACGCGCCCGTCCCCGAGGCCGAGCCGTGGCGGCCACGGCGGCTCCCCAGCGGGGTCCAGCTGTTGCGCTCGGCCGTGGGCGAGTACGTCCGCCGGCCGTCGGTCGCCGTGGAGAGCCTCGTCGCGGCGGCCGGCGACGTGCGGGCGACCGCGGCACGGCTGGGTGGCGCGGCCTCCGGCGTCCTCGAGGCCGCCCGGTCGGCGGTGTTCCCCGCGCCGCACAGCCCGCTGAACAGGACGCGCAGCCGGCAGCGCCGC
This sequence comes from Blastococcus sp. SYSU D00695, assembly GCF_054050555.1. Classification (NCBI taxonomy): domain Bacteria; kingdom Bacillati; phylum Actinomycetota; class Actinomycetes; order Geodermatophilales; family Geodermatophilaceae; genus Blastococcus; species Blastococcus sp. SYSU D00695. The sequence continues at coordinate 75,537 of NZ_JBJGZP010000017.1, forward strand.
GTGGCGGTGGCCCGGGCGGACCTCGAGGACCTCAAGGCCGTCCGGCGCGCGTACGGCGGCACCGTCAACGACGTCCTGCTCGCCGTGGTCACCGGCGCGCTGCGGGACTGGATGCTCTCCCGCGGCGCGGCGGTCGTCGCCTCCACGTCCGTGCGGGCGCTCGTGCCCGTCTCGGTCCAGGGTGACGAGCAGGAGGCCCCGGGCAGCCGGGTGGCCAGCTACCTGGTCGACCTGCCGGTCGGCGAGCCCAACCCCCGGGTGCGGTTGGCCCGCCTCGGTTACGCGATGCGCGGGGTGGCGAGCTCTGGACGGTCCGTCGGCGCCGACGCGCTGATCGCGCTCACCGGGTTCGCGCCGCCGACGCTGCACGCGCTCGGCGCCCGCGCCGCCCGGGGGCTGTCCCGGCGGATGTTCAACCTGGTCATCACCAACGTGCCCGGTCCGCAGGTGCCGCTGTTCGCTGCGGGAGCCAGGATGCTCGAGGTATTCCCGGTCGTGCCGCTGGTCCGGGGACAGGGCCTGACGATCGGCATGACCAGCTACGACGGTCGCGTCTACGTCTGCCTGAACGCCGACCGGGAGACGGTCGGGGACGTGGACCTGCTCGCCGACCTGATCGAGCAGGAGACCGCCCAGCTCGTGGAGGACTCCCGCTGAGGACGCCGGCGGCGCGCCTGCCCGGCGGCGCACCCGGGCGGCCGGGATACCGTCGTCGCTCCACCGATGGAGGGAGCGACCCGGGTGCGCGTGTACCTGCCGGCGACGACGACGGTCCTGCGGACGCTCGTGGACGAGGGCCGGGTCCCGGGGCCGGTGACGGCCTTCGCCGTGACCGAGGTGCTGCGCCGGCACTACGCGGTCAGTGACGCCGAGGCCGACGTCGAGGAGCTCGAGTACGCCGCGCTGCTCGCCGCCGCCCGCGCGAGCTTGCGCCTGCTGGACAACGACCCGCTGGCGTCCCGCCGGCGGGCGGTCGTGGCCGCCGACGTGCCCGACGACGCCGTGACCCCGCTGGACGAGCCGCACATCGAGGCCGGTGCCGTCCGGGTGGCCGCGGACGTCGCGGTGCGCGACGTCGCCAGCGTGCACGTCGACGGCGCCGAGGCCGAGGACGACGTCCGGGCGGCCGTCGCCGTGGTGCTCGAGGCCGACCTGGGCAGCGACGACGCCCAGTTCGTCGTCGACCAGGCCGAGGGGCACGAGCTGGCCTGGTACGCGTCGCAGGAGATCGGGCCGCTGCTCGACCTCCTCTGAGGGTCGCGGCGCCGGGTTGCGGCGCCGGGGCGTCACGCCGGTGCTGGTGCCGGTGCGGTCGCGGTGCGCCGCAGCGCCACCTGGACCCGGGAGGGCACCCCGGCGTCGACCAGCCAGCCGGATCCCGGCCGGACGGGTACCGGCGCACGGGGCAGGCGTACCCCGAGCAGGTCCGCGTCGCCGGGACCGGGCGCGAGCAGCAGCCCGCTGCGGCGCCGCCGCAGTGCGGCGACCGGCCCCCGGAAGACCGTCGCCAGGTCCGAGGGGGAGCCGGTGACGACGGCCAGCACGTCGCCCGGTGCGTCGGCCGCCAGGGCGGCGAGCACCGGGCTCTCGGCGACACCGGCGTGGTCGTCGACGGTCACCACGCCCGTGGCGCCCGCGAGGCCGGCCACCCAGTCCTGCCAGGCCGGGAGGTCTGCCGCTCCGACGACGGTGGTCCCCGGCGGCAGGGGATCGGTCCCGGCACCCGGCGGGACGACGCGGCACACCCGGACACCCGCCGCGACGAGGTGCGCGGTGAACGCGGTGAGGGCGGCCGACCGGCCGCTCCCCGGCGGCCCCGCCAGCAGGAGCCCGCCGGAGCGGCGCAGGTCCACGGTCAGCACCCGGCCCTCGTCGCCGCCGGGACCGACCGGGACGGTGAGCGGGAGGGGGTCCGTCTCCTCCGGGGACGGCAGGGGCAGCTCCGGGTCGGCGGGCAGCTCGGGGATGCGCAGGGCGGCGGGGTCACCCGGGACCTCGCAGGCCGGCAGCGGCCGGGGGAGGGCCAGCTGGCACTCGTGGGCCGCCTCGCCGACCAGCGCCCGGCCGGGCGGGCGGTGGGCCGGGACCGCCCGCGCCGGGACGCCGGCCACGCCGTAGTCCGCGCGGTCCGGCAGCGGCAGGACCAGCCGGGTGCCGACCGCGGCGGCCAGGCGGCCCCCGGGCACCGCGCGGTCGGCGGTCAGCACGCACGTCAGCCCGGCGGCGCCGCCCTCGCGGACCAGCCGCAGCAGCGCCGCCGAACCGCGGGCCGGATCGGCCTCGTCCAGCTGCGCGGACAGCGACTCGACGCCGTCGACCAGCAGCAGCAGCCGCGGTGAGGACCGGCCCGCCGCGCGGCGCGCCGACACCTCTGCCGCCAGCCGGTCGACCAGGCGCATGGTGCGCAGCGGGTCGCCGGCGCCGACGGTGGTGCCCGCGTGCGGCAGGCCGGCCGCGACCCGGGAGAGGAGGCCGCCGCCGTGGTCGAGCACGTGGAGGTGCAGCTCGTCGGGCCGGTAGGCGGTGACGGCCTCCGACAGCACGGTGTGCAGGACGGTGCTGCGGCCGCTGGCCGGCCCGCCCACGACGAGCCAGCCGCCGCCGGCGGCGAGGTCCACGGTGAGGGCGTCCTGCCGCTGCAGGTCGGGCCGGTCCAGCAGCCCGATCGCGAGCCCGGGGCCGGCGCCGGAGGTGGCCGGCGCCCTTCCGGGCGCGTCGAGGTCGGCGGCGGCCAGCCGGTCGGGCAGGGGTGGACACCACGGCCGGTGCGGTCGGCGCACCCCCTCGCGCCCGGCGCGGGCGGTGAGCGCGGCGACGAGCAGCTCGAGGTCGGTCGGGCCGGTACCCGGCGAGGTCACGACGCCCTCGCCGTCGTCGGGCCACGTCCAGCGGCGGACCCGGGGGCGCGCGGGCCCGGCCGGCGGGCGACCGGCGACGCGGGCGACCTGCAGGAGCGCGGGTGTGCCCGGTCCGCGGCGCAGATAGGCGCGCCCCGGCCGGGCGGCTGGCAGGAACGCGGCCGCGGCAGTGCCCAGGACGTCCCGGCTGTCGGCCTCGTCGGTGGTGCGCAGGCAGATCCGCAGACTGCAGTTGGCCCGGATCTCCGGGGAGACCACGCCCGCCGGGCGTTGCGTCGCGAGCACGAGGTGCACCCCGAGCGAGCGACCCCGCTGGGCGATCGCGACCAGTCCCGGCAGGAAGTCGGGCTGCTCCTCGGCCAGCCCCGCGAACTCGTCCACCACGATGACCAGCCGCGCGAGCGCCACGTGCTCGGGCAGGTCGGCGAGGTCGGCAACCCCGGCTGCCGCGAGGACCGTCTCGCGGCGGGTCAGCTCCGCTCCCAGCGACCGCAGGGCGCGGTCGGCGGCGCGCGCGTCCAGGTCGGTCACCACGCCCACGGTGTGCGGCAGCGCCGCGGCCTCGGCGAAGGCGGCGCCCCCCTTGTAGTCGACCAGGAGGAAGGCGCACCGGTCGGGCGGGTGGGCCGCCGCCAGCGACGCGACGAGGCACTGCAGCAGCTCGGACTTGCCCGACCCGGTCGTCCCGGCGACCAGCGCGTGCGGCCCGTCGCGGCACAGGTCCACCGAGACCACGCCCTCGGCCGTGCGGCCGAGCACGGCATGCAGCGTGTCACGCCGCCGCGACCAGCCGCCCGCGCCGTCCTCGACGGGGTCCGCGGCCAGCACGTCGCGCAGCCGGACGTGGGTCGCCGGCTGCCCGGACCCGGACGCGGGCGTCGTCAGCGGGGCGAGATCGCGCGCGACCGCAGCCGCCGCGGTGCGCGACAGGTGGTCGACCACGAACTCCCGGGGTGCGGCCGAGGTCTGCGACAGCACGGCGCGCTGCCCGGTCTCCCCGGTGACCCGGACGTGGGCCCCCGTCTCGACCGCCCCCTTTCCGGCCGTGGCGAGGACCAGCACGCCCGCCGGTCGCGCGTCGCGCAGGGCATCGACCAGGCGGCGGCCGGCGGGACGGTCCAGCACGACGAGCAGCCACGGACGGGCCGCTGGAGACCCCTGCGGCCCGGGCCGCCCCGGCGCGGCGCCGGCCCGGGCGGCCACGACAGCGCCGAGCCAGGCCAGGTCGGCGCGCTCGGCCTCGCCCGCCGCCGACACGCGGACCCGGGAGTCCTCGACGTGCGGCAGCCACCGCGTCCAGCGCCAGTCGGCGAGCCGGTCGCCGGTGGTGAGCACCGAGACCGCCAGATCGGTGGGTGGGAGCAGCGCGCACGCCTGCACCAGCACCGACCGCAGGACGCCGACCGAGCGTGCGCGGGGGCCGTCGACGCCCAGGCCGCCGGCGGCGGCGAGGTCCACGGTGACGGGCAGGTCCGCGCAGCTCTGCGGGGTCCGGGTGCCGTCGCCGTCCACCCGGACGACGGACGTGGTCCCCGGACCCCGGCCGAGGCGGACGGCGAGAGCGCCCGCGTCGTCCGACCGCCGCCCCCACAGCGGCGTGGACCGGCGCCGGGCGGCGACGGCCAACCGCGCCAGGTCCGGCGCGGCGCTCTCCGCCGCCCGGCGGTCGGCGAGCACGGCCTGGTCCAGCTGGTCCTGCGCCGCCGCCAGCTCCTCGGCGTGGGCGAGCGCGTCCCGCCTGCGCGCACCACGGCCGCCCCACCGCTCACCCAGCCAGGACCCGACCGCCACCATGGGGCTCAGCAGCGCGAAGAACAGGAAGGTCGGCGCGTCGAGCAGCCACGCGCCGGTGACGCCCGCGACGGCGGGCAGGGCGAGGGCGATCCACGGCAGCCGGCGCCGGACCGGTGCGGCCGGGGCGGTGGGGAAGCGGACCTCGGTCTCGGCGGGCACGGCCCGCGCGCTCCCGACCGGCTGCACGCGGGTGCGGCCGCCCGGGTCGGGGGCGGCCGGCAGCCGGGTGCCGTCGGGACCGCGGACCACGAGGGCGGACGAGCCGATGCGCAGCACCGCGTCCTCGGGCCACTCGGCCGGCTCCGTGCCGAGCACGTCGTCGTCGACGCGGCTGCCGTTGGCCGACCCGGCGTCCGCCACCGTCACCCGGCCGGCACCGATCTCCACGAGCGCGTGCCGGCGGGAGACGTCGGGGTCCTCGAGGGGGACACCGGCCGCGGTGCCGCGGCCGAGGACGTGCCGGCCCGCGGCCAGCGGCACGGAGCGCCCCGCGTCGGGGCCGCCGACGACGTGCAGCGCGAGCGCGGTCGCGGGGACCGGCGCCGCCGGGGCCGGCCCGGGTCGGCCGAGGCCCAGCACGGCGCCGTGCGCCAGCGCCGGGGCTCGGAGCTCGGCGTCGCCGGCCACCCGCGCCGGGCCGGCCCACAGCTCGCGCGCCGCCGGGCCGGCGACCGCGACGAGTTCCGCGGCGACCGCGGCCAGCGGGGCCTCCTCGGGCGCGGTGACCTCGACGTCCAGCGCACCGGTCGCGCCCACGAGGGTCCAGCGGCGCGTCCGGGCAGGGGCGGGGATCGGTGGTGCGCTCACGCCCCGAGGGTGCGGTCGTCGCACCGACCCGGGGCGGTCCCGCCCGAGGTTGTGGACGCAGCACGTGGCTGTGGACGGCGGCCGGGCCCGTGGGGCGGAGGCGCCTACCGTCCGCCGTCACCGGGACCGGCCCGGGTGCGGAGGAGGAACACGTGAAGGTCGACATCGCGACGCTGCAGTCGATGGCGGGGCAGTGCAGGGCGGAGGCGGCGGAGACGACGGCACGCCAGGCGACCCTCTCCAGCAGCGTCAACACCTCGGTGCTGGACGGCTGGACCGACAGCCAGGCTGCCCTGCGCTTCAGCGAGCTCTACGAGCAGTGGCGGCTGGCCGCGCAGGGCGTCGCGGACGCGCTGACCGGCATGGGCGGGCTGCTGTCGGGGGTCGCCGACTCCTACCAGCAGCACGAGGCCGAGATGGCGGCGAGGATCGGCGCGCTGCTCTGACGGGAGCAGCCGCGGTGACCGCCTCCCGGGGCAGCCGTCCCGGGGACCGTCCCCGGGCGTGCGCTCAGGGGCCGGCGGTCACCGCGGGGCCGCCCGCCCGGCGCCGGGCACGCAGGCGGTCGCGCAGCTCCGGCGCCCGCTCCCACGGCAGGATCGACAGGATCGCGACGCAGTGCGGCAGGAAGACGATGGTCACGCCCGCGAACACCATGAGGTGGAAGCCGAGGAGGAAGACGACCAGGGCCACCCGGGCGCGGTCGCGCCACACCAGCAGCATGAGCGGCGCCAGGGCCTCGACGGCGATCATCGCCCACTGCAGGGCCACGAGCAGCCAGGGGAAGTCCAGCGTCCAGTTCGACAGCGGAGTTCCGCGGCGGATGACGGCGCGGGCGAGGGTGGCGCCGCTCGGCCAGTCCCAGCCGCCGAACCGGATCTTCGCCCAGGCGGCGAGGAAGTACGTGAGCATGACGGTGACGAGCACGGCCGCCATCGCGAAGCCCGCGGCCTCCGAGCGCCGGCGATCGCCCCAGCGGGCGACCCCCACGGTCGGCAGGACCGCGAGCAGCACGAGGAAGGCGATCCGGTCGTGGTCCACCTTCCCGTAGCTCATCGCGATGACCATCCACTCGAAGTAGAGGAGGAACACCGCGGTGCCCAGCAGGCGCGGCGCCCGGCCGGTCGCGGCCGCGAGCGACGTGAGCAGCAGCGCCCACTGCACGACCGTGACGACGGTGGACGTCGGCGTGGGCAGGTGGAGCAGCTTGCCGACGGCGAGCGGCGCGTACCACTCCGTGGGCACGTCCCCGTGGGCCTTGACCCAGGAGGTGGTGAGCCAGACGTCGACCCAGATGAACAGGTAGGCGATGGTCCGCATGACCGCGATGCGGGTCAGCGGGACGGGCCGGAACCACCAGCCGGCCGGCGACCGGCGTGACGGGGCGGGGGTCGGGTTCCCCGTCGCGGCCGCCGGGGACGCCGCAGCCGCCGGGGACGCCGCGGCAGCCGGGGACGTCGCGGCCGCCGGGGACGCCGCGGCGGAGGTGTCGCCGGGCTGCGTCACGGTGCCCCCTCCAGGTCGTGGTCGACCACGACGGTGTCGGTGTACCCGCCGGTGCGCCGGCCGTCGACGAGGTCGAAGCGACGCGCGACCACGTGCACCTCGACCAGCGGCTCGGCGTCGGGGTGCCGCTCGGCGTAGGTCTCGGCCAGGAGCCCGAGCAGCTCCGGACGGGCCTGCATGCGCGGGAGCTGCCCCTCGAACTCCGCGCGGCGCAGCCCCACCTCACCGCCGGAGAGACGGACCTCCTCGCCGGCGGCGGTCACGCCGACGACCCGCGTGGACACGACCGGCGCGTTCGGGTCGGCCCGGGTGGAGTACATGCGGAAGGGGCCGAAGGGGAAGTCCGAGTCGTTCCCCCACACGGTCCCCGTCATGACCACGGCGAGCACGACGACGGTGACGGCCAGCCGGGACCACCGCGAGGCGCGGGAGAGGCGGACGACGTCGGTTCCGTCGGTGCTCTCGGCCGCGAGGAGCTGAGACACCCCAGCATCGTAGGATCGGCGCCCGTCCAGACGGGTCACCGACGCGTGCGTGGGCCCAGCGCGCCCGGACCGCCCGCGGCGACTGTCCCGCGCATCCCGGTGCCCCCTCCAGCAACGACGCCGGGAGCGCCCACATGCAGTTCGGTCGGTACTACGAGGAGTTCGAGGTCGGAGCCGTCTACAAGCACTGGCCCGGCAAGACGGTCACCGAGTACGACGACCACCTGTTCTGCCTCATCACGATGAACCACCACCCGCTGCACCTGGACGCGCACTACGCCGGCGAGACGACCGACTTCGGCAAGAACGTCGTCGTCGGCAACTACGTCTACTCGCTGCTGCTGGGCATGAGCGTCGCCGACGTCTCGGGCAAGGCGATCGCCAACCTGGAGGTCGAGTCGCTGCGGCACATCGCGCCGACCTTCCACGGCGACACCATCTACGGCGAGACGACCGTCCTGGACAAGACGGAGTCCCGGTCCAAGGACGACCGTGGCGTCGTCCACGTCGAGACCATCGGCTACAAGCAGGACGGGACGGTCGTCTGCGTCTTCCGGCGCAAGGTGATGGTGCCCAAGCGCAGCTACGGCGACGCCCGCGGCGGCGAGCAGCCGGGCCGTCCGGAGCCCAAGGCCCGCTGACCGGCGGTCCGGGCTCCCGGACCGGGCACCGGCCTCAGCGGGGCAGCACGCCCCAGCGGCCCAGGTGTTCCAGGAGCCCGTCGGTGCAGGGCAGGGTCGCGAGCGCGGCGGCGTCGGCGAACAGCACCTCGTCGGCGTCGTCGCCCGCGACCGGCACCGCGCCCGGGTCGAGCAGGGTGCAGGTCAGGTCGACGACGTCGAACACGACGCCGTCCGGCCCCGGGACCCGCACCCGCCCGACCACCGCGCCCGCCCGCACCGCCAGCCCGGTCTCCTCGAGCACCTCGCGCTCCACCGCCGCCGTCGGCGACTCCCCGCGCTCGACCCGGCCACCGGGCACCGACCACCGTCCCCGCCCGGGCTCGGTGCCCCGGCGGACCAGCAGCAGCCGCCCGGCGGCGTCGTGCACCACCGCACCCACGCAGGCCACCGGGGGCCGACCCCCGGCCGGGTCCCCGCCGCCGGCCGGGTCGTCGGGAGGCACGCCGCGGACGCTACGCCCGCGGACGCCCCCGGGCTCCGCTTGACGAACCCCCACGGCCACAGGACGGTAACGACGATGAGTGCCTCCCCGGTCTGCCCCCGCTGCGGCGAGCGCCTCGCCGTCCGCCCGGGGGACTCCGCGCAGGCCTGGTGCCACGTCCACGGCGCGGTGACCCCGCTGCACCACACGGCGCTCATCGCGCACGACGCGATCTCCGCCGTCACCGCCGACGCCCGGGTCCCCGCGTGGGTGCCCGATCCCGTCCCCGCGGGCTGGTCGGTCACCGGCATGGCCTGGGGTGGCGAGCCGGGCGCCCGGGCGATCGTCGTGGACTGCGCCGGCCCCGCCCCGCTGGGCGGGTCGGCCGAGCTGGTGCTGGTCGCCGAGGAGCCGGGCACCGGCGTCGGCTGCGGCTACGCCGGGCTGCCGGGGCTGGACCCCGGCGACGTCATCACCGGTCCCTCCTCCGCCGCGGTCGAGGCGGCCGGCCAGCGGGCGGCGCTGTGGGCGGTGCCGACCACCGACGACCGGGCCGCGTTCGTCGGCGAGGCCTACGGCGTGTGGCTGTGGCTGGTCATGTGGCCGGCGTCGGCGGCGTGGCTGCTCGCCGAGCGCATGGAGCTGCTCGACCTCCGCGAGCGGGTCTACCCGGACCTCCCGCTCGGGCCGCCCAGCGAGCACCTGCTGCCGGGGCGGTAGCGGACCGCACCGCCTCGGATCCGCGACGGCGTGTCACGCCGGAGGCGCCTGGGGTGCGTGTTACCCATGTGCCCGGCCCGCCCGGGCCACCCGGCGGCGCCCCGTCGCCGGTGCCCTGAGCGGAGGTGCGGTGAACCTCAAGAAGGTCCTCACCTGGTTGGTCATCGCCTTCGTCGTCTTCTACGTGATCCAGGCACCGGAGAAGTCGGCGGAGATCGTCAAGAACGCGGGGGAGACCCTGGGGGACGCCGCGTCCTCGCTGGCCGACTTCGTCGGCTCCCTCATCTAGGCCGGCGTGCCCCACCCGTCCGCCGGTGGCCGCCCCGAGCGCTGGCGCAAGGACGCGGCCAAGTACCTCCTGCCCGAGGAGCACCCGCCCGTCGTCGCCACCCGGCGGCACTGGGCGGTGCTCATCGTGCCGGTGCTCAAGGCGCTGCCGGTGCTGGTCGCCGGCGGCTGGCTGCTGGTGCTCGACCCGGAGAACCGGTTCACCAGCACCGCCGGTCTGCTGGTCGTCCTGGCCGCGCTGGTGTTCCTCGCCCTGCGGGCCGGCGAGTGGTGGATGCGCCACTTCATCGTCACCAACCGCCGGGTGCTGCTGACCAGCGGCATCGTCGTCCGCACGGTCGCGCTGCTGCCGCTGCGCCGGATCACCGACCTCACCTGGAAGGAGACCCTGCTCGGTCAGCTGCTGGGCTACGGCACGTTCCGTTTCGAGTCGGCCGGTCAGCAGCAGGCGCTGTCGGAGATCACCTACCTGCCGCAGGCCGACGTGCTGTACCGGCGGGTCAGCCGGCTGCTGTTCGGCCAGGACGGCGTGGAGGACGACGAGGAGGGCGGCGTCGAGCCCGTCGCCCAGCAGGACGACGCCCCGCCGGAGACCGGCGACCAGCCCACCACCGGGCAGCAGGGCACCGGGCGGCGGGACACCCAGCCCATCCCGCGCACACCCCGGCCCTCCTGAGCCGCGCCTCCCGCCGTGGGGCAGGCTGACCCACGATGCGGATCGACCTGCACACCCACTCCGTGGTGTCCGACGGCACCCAGACGCCGGCCGAGCTGCTGGCCGCCGCCCGCGACGCCGGTCTCGACGTCGTCGCCCTCACCGACCACGACACCACCGACGGCTGGGCGGCCGCCCGGCGGGCGCGCCCGCGGGGGCTGACCGTCGTCCCGGGGATGGAGCTGTCCTGCCGCTGGACGCGCGGCCCGGGCGCCCCGATCAGCCTGCACCTGCTGGCCTACCTGTTCGACCCCGCCGCCCCGGCGCTGGCCGCCGAGCGCGCCCGGCTGCGGGCGGAGCGGCTCACCCGCGGGGAGCGGATCGTGGCGGCGCTGGCCGGTGCCGGGTACCCGGTCGAGTGGGAGCGGGTCGTCGAGGCCTCGGCCGGCGGCGTCGTCGGCCGGCCGCACGTGGCGCGGGCGCTGGTCGACGCCGGCGTGGTCGGCTCCGTCGACGAGGCGTTCGCCGACCTCCTGCACCACCGCAGCCCCTTCCACGTGGCCAAGGCCGACACCGAGGTCCTCGACGGCATCCGGCTGGTCCGCGAGGCCGGTGGGGTGCCGGTGTTCGCGCACGGGCTGGCGACCCGGCGCGGTCGCGTCGTCGACGACGAGGCGATCGCGGCGATGGCCGCTGCGGGACTGCTGGGCCTGGAGGTCGACCACCCCGACCACGGCCCGGCGGAGCGGGCGCACCTGCGGGGCCTGGCCGGCGAGCTCGGTCTGATCGTGACCGGGTCCAGCGACCACCACGGCAGCAACAAGACGACCCCGCTCGGGGCCTGCACCACCGCCCCGGACCAGTTCGAGGCGCTGCTGGCCGCCGGGACGGGCAGCGCGCCGTTCACCGACTGAGCCGCCGGGACGTCGTCGTCCCCGGTTAGCGTGGAGGGCATGGCGAGCGACCAGCTGGAGATGCCCGGCATGCCCCGGCGCCTCTTCCCGGCGACGCCGAGCAAGCTCGCCACCTTCACCGACTGCCCGCGGCGCTACCGGCACGCCTACCTGGACCGGCCGACCCCGCCGAAGGGGCCGGCGTGGGCGCACAACTCCGTCGGCTCGGCGGTGCACGCGGCCCTGCGGTCGTGGTGGGAGCTGCCGCTGCGCGAGCGGACGCCGGCGGCCGCCCGGCAGCTGCTGTACGGCGTCTGGTCCCCGGCCGGGTTCCGCGACGCCGAGCAGTCCGCCCGCTGGCGGTCGCGGGCCGCGGGGTGGATCACCGACTACGTGACCGGTCTCGACCCGGCGCAGGAGCCCGTCGGCACCGAGCGGCAGGTCGCGGCCACCACCGGGCGGCTGGCGCTGTCCGGCCGCGTCGACCGCATCGACCAGCGCGGCGACGAACTCGTGGTCGTCGACTACAAGACCGGCCGCGTGCCCAGCAGCGACGACGAGGCGCGCGGCTCGGCCGCGCTGGCCGCCTACGTCCTCGGCGTCCGCCGCACCCTGCGCCGGGCGTGCAGCCGCGTCGAGCTGCACCACCTGCCCTCGGGCACGGTGGCGGCCTTCGAGCACACCGACCGCTCGCTGGCCAACCACGTCCGGCGCGCGGAGGACACGGCCGAGGACATCGAGCGCGCCACCGAGGCGCTGCGCGCCGGGCAGGACGCCGACGCGGCGTTCCCCGCGGTCCCGGGCCGGCAGTGCGGCTGGTGCGACTTCCGCTCCAGCTGTGCCCCCGGGCGGGCGGCCGGGCCGCAGCCGGACACGTGGGCGTTCCTGGCCGAGGAGGAGCCGGCAGGCACCAGCCCGCAGGGCTGATCCTGGTCCGTCAGGCGCTGACCGGGACCGCCGTCCGCTCGACCGCGGCCCGCACGATCGGCGGCTGCCGGACCCGGGCCGGCAGGGCGAGCAGGCCCTGCCGGAACGCCCGCAGCGCCGCCGTCGCCGCCGCGTCGGTCAGCCCGAGACCCGGCATCGAGAACAGCTGCCGCGCCCACGCGGGCAGCAGCGCGAACCCGAGCGCGGCCAGGCCGCCCCACGCCGGCCGGGCCGGGGTGAGCAGCTGGACCCAGGCCGGCATCGGCGGCAGCAGCAGCCGGCGGACGGCGTCGCGCGCCGCGGGCGTGGCCGCCAGCGCGGGCCGCACGTCGGCGAACCAGTCGGCCAGCGCGGCGACCGAGCGCGGCACGGCGTCCTCCGGCACGCCCACCAGCGTCGCGGCGACGACCTGCTCGGCGACGTAGCGGTCCGCCTCGCGGTCGGTCAGCGGCACGCCGGCGCGGCGGGCGGTGGACAGCAGCGAGTCCACCTCGCAGTTGTGCACCCACAGCAGCAGGTCCGGGTCGTCGACGCGGTAGGCGCGGCCGCTGCCCTCCTCGACGCCGCCCAGGGAGCGGTGCAGGCCGCGGACGCGGGCGACGACGCGGCGGGCCTCGGTGCGGGTGCCGAAGGTGAGGGTCTCCACGTACTGGCCGGTGCGCGCCAGCCGCTGCCAGGGCTCGTGGCGGAAGGCCGCGGAGTTGCGCGCGACGACGTCCATCGCGACCGGGTGCAGCGCCTGCAGCATCAGCGCGCGCAGCCCGCCGGGGGAGTAGCTCGGGTCGGCGTGCACCCGCCAGGTGACGCTGTCGGGGCCGAAGAAGCCGGCGCGGTCCTCCTGCGGCGTCCAGTCGGCGGGCCCCGGCAGGGGTGTCCGGTAGCCCGTCACGCACGCCCCGCGGCGGCGGCGTCGGACCCCGAGGCGTCCTCGTCGGCCGCGGACACCGACACCGAGGCCCAGAAGTCCTGCAGCACCGCCAGCGTCTCGGCCGGGTTCTCCACGGCGGGGGAGTGGATCGCGCCGGGGATCACCGCGTGCCGGGCACCCAGCCGCACCGCCATGTCCGCCTGCGCCGCCGGCGCCCACGCGTCGTCGGCGAGGCCGTGGGCGACCAGCACCGGCACGCCCGTGGCGGCCAGCTCCGCCACGCGGTCGGGCTCGGAGGTCATCGCGTCGGCCATCCCGCGCAGGCCGGCGGCGGTGTTGGCGAGGAAGCGGCGGCTGTAGAAGGCCCGCGTCGGCGCGGGCACCGCCTGCGCCTTCGGATCGGTCATCGCCAGCTGCTCGAGCGTCTCGTTGACCAGCGGCACCCCGCCGGCGGCCAGCAGCGGGCGGAGGTGGGTCAGCAGCTCCGCGCGCGGGCCGACCAGCCGCGACGGTCCGGAGCCGAGCAGGGTGAGCGAGCGGAACGCGGACGCGTCGGCGAGGACGGCGGCCCGCGCCACCAGGCCGCCGAAGCTGTGGCCCAGCAGGTGCGGGACACCCGTCTCGTCGGCCAGCACCCGGGCCACGGCCAGCAGGTCGTCGCCGAGCTCGGCCACGGAGTAGCGGGCGGGGTCGTCGGGACCGGGCGACTCGTACTGCCCGCGCTGGTCGATCGCGACCACCCGCAGGCCGGCGGCCGCCAGCGGGGACAGCAGCGGGGCGAAGTCCTCCTTGCTGCCGGTGTAGCCGGCGACCATCAGCACGGTGCCGCGCTCGCCGGTCCCCCCGGTGTCCAGGGCGGCCAGCGGGCCGGCTCCGCCGGCGAACGTCCGGGGCGCGGCGTCGTGGTCGGCCAGCTGCCGCAGGTCGTCGGGGGCGATGGAGAGGGGGATGTGCTCCGCGGAGCCGCCGGGCAGGACCATGGCCCCAGTGAACCGCGCCGGGGTCCCCGCTGCCGGTCCGGCCCCTCGCGGGCACCCGGTGGTCAGCGGAAGGCCAGCACCCGGTCGCCCACCGCGTAGACGACGACCGGCCCGACCACCGTCACGCGCCCGCCGGCGGGCACGTCGCCGGTGAGGGTGCAGCGTCCGGTCTCGGCGCCCGTGCGGACGTCCCGGCCGACGAGCGCGCCGTCCTCGGGCACCAGCACCGGGGACGGCGCGACGAGGAACGCCTTGTCGCCCGGGACGGCGGGCAGGCCGCGCGACGGCACCGACCACAGCAGCCGCCCGCCGGACCCCTCGACCGCGACCGTGGTGCCCCGGGCCCACACGAGCAGGCCGGCCGGGCTCTCGGTGACGGCGGGCGGGGCGTCGTCCGGCCCGGCCGCGGGGAGGGGGACCGGGGGCCGCGGCGTGCCGTCGGCCCCGGCGAACAGCTGCAGCTGGTCGCCGCTGACGACCGCGACGAGGCGGCCGACCCCGGCGACCACGGGCGTCCCCCCGGTCAGGTCCCGGGTCCAGGTCTCGCCGCCGGCGCCACGGTCCAGCGCCCGCAGCCGCGGCGTCCCGTCGCAGGACTCCAGCAGCACGACCGCGGAGCTGCCCGGCGTGCCGGCCTCGATGCGGCACCCCTCGGCGGCGTCGGCGCGCCAGCGGACGGTGTCGCTGCCCGGGTCGATCGCCACGACGCCGGTGGGAGCGGTGGCCAGCACGAGGCCGGGGGAGCTGGTCAGCGCGATGTCGGGGCGCAGGCTGAGGTTGCGCGTCCACTGCCGCACGCCGGTGCCCGCGTCGAGGGCGACGGCCTCGTCGCAGCGCCCGGCGGTGGCGAACACCGCGACCGCGCGGCCGTCGACGGCGGTGACGTCGCACAGCCGCGCGTTGGAGCGGGTGTAGTGCCAGGCCTCCTCGCCGGTGACGACGTCGAGGGCCCGGACCCCGTGCTCCTCGCCGAGCAGCACCCGGCCGGCCTGGACGAGCGCCCCGGGCACCGGGTCCCCGTCGGCGGTCCAGGCCGGGGCGAGGGCCGCGGCCGGGTTCCCGGTGGGGACGTCGGCCGCGGCCGCGGTCGTGCTCTCGGTCGCGGCCGCGTCGGACCCGCGCCACAGCAGGGCGGCCACCACCACCAGCGCGACGGTGGCCGCGGTCCACACCCACACCCGCAGCGGCGGGCGGCGCAGTCGGGGCATCGGCGGCCGGACGGCGGTGCTCGGAGCCGGCGGTCTAGGAGTCGGACCCGGCGTCGCCGGCGGGGCCGGCGTCCGCGGCGCCCGACCCGGCCCGGCCGGCACCGCCGCGGCGACGGCGACGGCGGCGGGGCTTGGCCGGGCCCTCGCCGCCGGCGCTCCCCGGACCGGCCTCGGCACCGGCCTCGGCGGTCGCGGTCGCCGCGTCGGGGGAGCCCATCGCGGCCGCCGCGCCCGCGGCGGCGGCACCCGCGCCGCGGGTGCGGCGGCGGGGCCGGCTCTTGCGGGCGCCGGCGGGACGCTCGGCGTCGGTGTCGCCCGTGGCGGGGGCGCCCTCGCGACCGGGACCGCGGCCGGCGGGGCGGTTGCGCTTGCCGGTCTCGCCGAGGTCCTCGAGGGTCTCGGCGTCCAGCCCCTCGCGGGTGCGCTGCGAGCGGGGCAGCCGGCCCGTGGCGCCCTCGGGCACGTCGAGGTCGGTGCGGACCCACGGCGAGGTGGAGTAGGTCTCCGGCGGGTCCGTGAAGCCGAGGTCCAGCGCCTTGTCGATCAGCTGCCAGCGCGGGATGTCGTCCCAGTCGACGAGCGTGACGGCGACGCCGGTGCTGCCCGCGCGGCCGGTCCGGCCGATGCGGTGCACGTAGGTCTTCTCGTCCTCGGGGCACTGGTAGTTCACGACGTGGCTGACACCGGTCACGTCGATCCCGCGGGCGGCGACGTCGGTGGCGACCAGGACGTCGACCTTGCCGCTGCGGAAGGCGCGCAGCGCCTGCTCGCGGGCGCCCTGCCCGAGGTCGCCGTGCACGGCGGCGGCGGCGAACCCGCGCTCGACCAGCTCGTCGGCGACCTTCTGCGCGGTGCGCTTGGTGCGGCAGAACACCATGGCCAGGCCGCGGTCACGGGCCTGCAGCACCCGGGCCAGCAGCTCCGGCTTGTCCAGGTTGTGCGCCCGGTAGACGAACTGGGTCGTCTGCGGGACGGTGCTGCCCTCGTCGTTGCCGTGCGCCCGGATGTGCGTCGGCTGCGTCATGAACGACCGCGACAGCGTCACGATGGGGCCGGGCATGGTGGCCGAGAACAGCATCGTCTGCCGCTGGTCGGGGACCATCGCCAGGATCCGCTCGATGTCGGGCAGGAAGCCCAGGTCGAGCATCTCGTCGGCCTCGTCGAGCACGAGGACCCGGACCTTGCCCAGGATCAGGTCGCCGCGCTGGGCCAGGTCCAGCAGGCGGCCCGGGGTGCCCACGACGACCTCGACGCCGGCCTGCAGCGCCTCGATCTGCGGCTCGAACGCGCGGCCGCCGTAGATCGCCTGCACGCGGATGCCGCGGCGGGTGCCGGCGGCCCCGAGGTCGCGCGCCACCTGGACGCACAGCTCGCGGGTGGGGACGACGACCAGCGCCTGCGGGACGCCGTCGCCGCCCTCGGCGGGCGGGGCGACGCGCTGCAGCAGCGGGACGCCGAAGCCGAGGGTCTTGCCGGTGCCGGTCCGCGCCTGGCCGATCAGGTCGTTGCCGGTGAGCGCGAGGGGGAGGGTCAGCTCCTGGATGGCGAACGTGCGGGTGATCCCGACGTCGGCCAGCGAGGCGACGATGTCGGGGTGCACGTCGAAGTCGCTGAACAGCGGGCTGTCGGCGGCGACGGGGGCGCCGCCGAGCTCCTCGACGGCCTGCTCGAGCTGCTCGGGCGCGGGGGCGCCGCTCTCGGCGCGCTCGGTCTCGGGGGTGGTGGGGGTGCTGTCGGTGGACGTCAGTGGTCTCGCCTCGGTCTGCTGGGGGAGCGGGCACCGGCGACGTGGTCGCTGCGGTCCGCTCCGCGGTCGGGGGTCGCGGATCTCTCTCCAGCGCCGACGCGGCCAGCGGACCGGGTCGCCTGCGACGGCTGCCCGGGAGACCTCCCCGGCCCGGTGGCGGGCTCGCGGGGCGTCGTCCAAGACGTGTCAGCGCACGTGGATCAGGTGGGCCGAGGGCCCACCGACCCCCATGCTAGCGCGGGAGACGGATAGCCTCCCTCCCGCAGCGTGTCGGATCCCCCTGCCGGGGCACCCCGGTACCTCGCCCCCGACCCGAGGAGACCGCGTGACCACGGTCGAGACCCGCGCCGTCGTCGACCTGCTCGGCGCGCTCGCCTACGCCGAGCTGACCGCCTTCGACCGGCTGGCCGAGGACGCCCGGATGGCCCCGACGCTGACCGGCCACGCGGCGCTGGCCCGGATGGCCGCCGCGGAGCTGACCCACCACGGTCAGCTCACCGACCGCCTGGTGGCCCTCGGCGCCGACCCGGTCGCGGCGATGGCGCCGTTCGTCGCCGCGCTCGACGCCTTCCACGCCAGCACCCGCCCGCGCACGTGGCTGGAGGGCCTGGTCAAGGCCTACGTCGGCGACGGCCTCGCGGCCGACTTCTACCGCGAGATCGCGACGTTCCTGCCCGAGCCCGACCGCGGCCTCATCCTCGACGTCATGGCCGACACCGGGCACGCGGACTTCGCCGTCCGCGAGGTCCGGTCCGCCATCGCCACCGACCAGAAGGTCGCCGGCCGGCTCGCGCTGTGGGGGCGCCGCCTGGTGGGGGAGGCGATCACCCAGTCGCAGACCGTCATCGCCGAGCGCGACGAGCTCGCCCAGCTGATCATGGCCGGCACCGGCGACCTGACCGGCGTCGGCCGGCTGATCGAGCGGATCACCACCGCGCACACCGAGCGGATGCGGACCCTCGGCCTCAACCCGTGAGCCGCGCGCGCCGCGCCCGGTCCGGGCACGGCACGACGGCGGGCACGGCCGCCGTCGCGGTGACGGCGCTGCTGTCGGCGCACCGCGGCGGGGTGGGGCGCGACCGGGCGCGGGAGAACACCGCCGAGGCGCTGCGCGCGGCGGCGGCCCTCGACTGCGAGTTCGTCGAGTTCGACGTGCAGCGCTGCGCGGACGGCGTCCACGTCGTGCACCACGACCGGGCCGTGCGGGTCGCCGGCCGGCGGGTGCCCGTCGCCGCCCTGCCCTACGCGGAGTTCGCCCGCGCCGCCGGCCCCCACCTGCTGCTGGACGACGCCCTCGCGGCGCTGCGCGGGCGCACGCGGGTGCACCTGGACCTCAAGGAGGTCGCCGACCCCGCCGACGGGGTGGGCCTGCCACCGCGCGCCGAGGTCGCCCTCGTCCGGCACGTGGTGCAGACGGTGGGGTCCGCCGCCGACGTCGTGGTCACCGGGCTGGACGACGCGGCGGTGGCGGCGGTGCGTGCGTGGTCCCGCGAGGAGGAGCCGGACCTGCTGGTCGGTCTCGCGCTGCACCGGGACGCCGGTCTGCGCGGGCTGGTGCGGCTGCTCACCGGGCGCTGGTCGCAGGTGCTGCCCGGCCGGCGGCTGCGCGCGACCGGCGCGAACCTCGCCGTCTGCCCCCGCACCCTGGCCCGGCTGTGGGGCGCCCGCTGGGCCCGGCGGCACGGCCTGCCGCTGCTGGTGTGGACCGTCGACGACCCGGGCGAGCTGCGCGCCTGGGTGTCCGGCGGCCGGGCGTGGCTGGTGACGACCAACCACCCTGCCCGGGCGGTGGCGCTGCGCCGGGAGCTGAGCGGTGGGGGGGGGGGGGGGGGGGGGGGGGGGGGGGGGGGGGGGGGGGGGGCGGGCGCGGCCCCGCGGGGCGGCCGCGGGGGTCCGGAGTCCCCCC
>NZ_JBJGZP010000018.1:0-90188 GCF_054050555.1 Blastococcus sp. SYSU D00695
CCCCCCCCCCCCCCCCCCCCCCCCCCCCCCCCCCCCCCGCCCCCCCCCCCCCCCCCCCGCCCCCCCCCCCCCCCCCCCCCCCGACGTGCCGTCAGAGGAGCTCGAAGACCGTGGCGTTGGCCTGGCCGCCGCCCTCGCACATCGTCTGCAGCCCGTAGCGGATGCCGTTGTCGCGCATGTGGTGCAGCAGCGTGGTGGCGATGCGCGCCCCCGACCCGCCGAGCGGGTGCCCGAGCGCGATCGCCCCGCCGTTGGGGTTGAGCGCCTTGGCGTCGGCACCGGTCTCGGCCAGCCAGGCCAGCGGCACCGGCGCGAACGCCTCGTTGACCTCGAACGCGCCGATCTCGTCCAGCGACAGGCCCGACCGCGCCAGCGCCTTCTGCGTCGCCGGGATGGGGGCGGTCAGCATCATCACCGGGTCGGCGCCGGCCAGGACGGCGGTGTGCACGCGCGCGATCGGGGTGAGCCCGAGCTCGCGCGCCTTCTCCTCGGTCGTCATGAGCAGCGCCGCGGACCCGTCGGAGATCTGCGACGAGTTGCCCGCGGTGATGACGCCGCCCTCGGGCCGGAACACCGTCTTGAGGCCGGCGAGCACCTCGGTCGTCGTCCCGGGCCGGATGCCCTCGTCCTCGGCGACCACCGTGCCGTCGGGCAGGGTCACCGGCGCGATCTGCGCGGCGAAGCGGCCCTCGGCGCGGGCGGCCGCCGCCTTCTCGTGCGAGGCGACGGAGAGCTCGTCGCACTGCGCCCGGCTCAGGCCCCACCTCTCGGCGATCATCTCCGCGCCGATGCCCTGGTTCGGCGCGGTCCCGTAGCGGGCCATGAACGCCTCGCCGAAGGGGTCCATGTCCATCCGGGCGGTCCCCATGGGGACCCGGCTCATCGACTCGACGCCCCCGGCGACGACGACGTCGTAGTGCCCGGCGACCAGCCCGGCCGCGGCGAAGTGGACGGCCTGCTGCGAGGAGCCGCACTGGCGGTCGACGGTCACGCCGGTGACCGTCTCCGGCCAGCCCGCGGCCAGCGCGGCGGTGCGGGCGATGTCGAAGGTCTGCTCGCCGACCTGGCTCACGCAGCCCCACACCACGTCCTCGACGACGGCCGGGTCGACGCCGGCCCGGTCGACCAGGGAGCGCAGGACGTGCGCGGACAGGTCCACGGGGTGGACGCCGGAGAGCCCACCCCGGCGCTTGCCCACCGGGGTCCGGACGGCCTCGACGATGACTGCGTCACGCATGCTGCTCTCCCCTTCGAGACGTGTGCGGCCACTGTAGGTCGCCGACCCCTCCTCCGCGGGTCCCGAGCGCGGGCCGGGCACCCCGACGGGGACGCCCGAGGGACCCGCCTGGTAGGTGTGACGGGTGCCCGACATCCTGGACGTGCTCGCCGTGGAGCGGATCGACGCCGACGTCTTCCGAGGGCACCCGGTGCCCACCCGGATGGCCCGGACGTTCGGCGGGCAGGTCGCCGGCCAGGCGATGATGGCCGCCGTCCAGACGGTCGGGCCCGAGCAGCCGGTGCACTCGCTGCACGGCTACTTCCTGCGCCCGGGCCGGCCGCAGGAGCCGATCCTGCTGCTGGTCGACCGGTTGCGGACCGGGCGCGGGTTCAGCGCCCGGCAGGTCAACGCCCTGCAGGACGGCAAGACGATCTTCTCGATGTCGGCGTCGTTCCACTCCGGCGACGAGGGGCCCGAGCACCAGGAGGCCGTGCCCCGCGTGCCGCGACCGGAGGAGTTGCCGCAGGTCGACCCGCTGGACGGCGCCTTCGCCGCCGAGTGGCCGAACTGGGACGCGATCCGCGTGCCCGAGCCGCCGCACGAGCGGGTCGAGCAGCGCCCGCGCCAGCTGTTCTGGGTACGCCACCGCGAGCGACTGCCGGACGACCCGGCCGTCCACGTCGGCGCGCTGACCTACCTGAGCGACATGTTCCTCATCGGGACCTCGACCCAGGCCCACCGCGGGATGCGCGGGCTGCAGTTCGCCACCCTCGACCACGCGCTGTGGTTCCAGCGGCCCTTCCGCGCCGACGAGTGGCTGCTGGTGGACCAGGTGTCGCCGTCGGCGGGCAACGGGCGCTCGTACAACCAGGGGCGGATCAGCGACCTGCGCGGCCGGCTGGTCGCCACGGTCGTCCAGGAGGGCCTGATGCGCCTGCCCCGCGACGCCGAGCGCTGACCGGCCCCGGGAACGACGACGGCGGCGGCACCCGGGTCGCGGGTGCCGCCGCCGTGGTCAGGCGCGTCGCTCAGCGCGGCGCGGGCTTCTCCCGCTGCCGGGACCGGCCGGCCGGGGCGCCCGGCGCCGGGGCGGCGTCGTCGGCACCGAGGTGCCGCTCGAACCCGGCCGGGATGACCAGGTCGTCGCGGGACAGGTCGGCGATCGACGGGTGGCCGAGGCCGACGAGGGCCGAGCCGAGGCCGTCGCGCAGCAGGTCCAGCACGTTCTCGACACCGGCCTGGCCGTTGGCCGCGAGGCCCCACAGGTAGGCGCGGCCGATCATGACGGCGCGGGCACCGAGGGCCAGGGCCTTGGCGACGTCGGAGCCGCGGCGGATGCCGCCGTCGAGCAGCACCTCGATCTGGTCACCGACGGCCTCGGCGACCGCGGGCAGGGCCCGGATCGAGGCCGGCGTCCCGTCCAGGTTGTTGCCGCCGTGGTTGGACACCGAGATGGCGGTGGCACCGGCGTCGATGGCGCGCTTGGCGTCGTCGACCCGCATGACGCCCTTGAGCATGAACGGCGCCTCGGGCCACAGGCTGCGCAGCCAGGCGACGTCCTCCCACGTGGGCATCGGCGAGCCCATCCACTGGCCGTAGGCCTCGAAGAAGGTCGGCGCCGGGGCACCGGGGGTGGCGACCATGTTCGGGACGGTGAGGTCCGGGATGGCGCCGGTCTTGACGAAGCTCCACAGCCAGCCCGGCTTGAGGGCGACCTGCGGCGCGTAGCGGTACATCGCCTCGAAGTTGACCTTCGACGGGATGAAGGGGCTGCCCCAGTCACGGCCGTGCGAGAACGACCAGTCGAGGGTGGCGATGAGGCCGGCGGCGCCCGCGTTCTTCGCCCGCTCCACCTTGGCGGCCATCGTGTCGCGGTCGCCGACCCAGTACAGCTGGAAGAAGGTCTTCGGGTTCGCCGCGATGACCTCCTCCATCGGCTTGCTGGCCATCGAGGACAGGCCCATGGCCGTGCCGCGGGCGGCGGCGGCGCGGGCGACGGCGACCTCACCGTCGGGGTTGACGGCCTGGACCCCGGTCGGGCTGATCATCACCGGGAGCGCGAGCTCCTGGCCCATGACCGTGGTGGCGATCTGCTTGGCGTTGGCCAGGCCGGCGCTGTGCGGCGCGAAGCCGATCTCCTCGAACGCCGCCGTGTTGTCGGCGCTGGTCAGGCCCTTCTCCGACCCGGCGATCAGCGCGCCGTAGACGCCCTTGGGCAGCCGGCGCTTCGCCCGGCGCTGCGCCTCCGCCACGGTCTCGAACCACTTGCCCACAGCTCACCCCTCGTCGATCGGTCCCGGCACCCTCGCCGGATGGCACTGAGTGCCACCCTAGGGACCGCGCGCCGCCGCGTCCAGCGCCGGGCCCGCGCCATCCCCCGGACGGGTCCCGCGGGCGGCCGGGTGCCGGGCCGGTCAGCGGGCGAGCGTCCCCAGGTCCACCGGCAGCGCGACGCCGGTGACGTGCCGGGCGTCGTCGGAGGCCAGGAAGGCGACGGCGGCGGCGATGTCCTCCGGCTGCGAGATGACGTCGGGCAGGGCCCCCATGAAGACCGGCCCGAGGGTGGCCGCGTTCTCCCCGATCAGCTCCCCCATCCGCGCCGGCTGCATGCCGGTCGCGACGCCGTGCGGGTGCACGGTGTTGACGCGGATGCCGTACTGCCCCAGCTCGTTGGCCATCGACCGGGCCAGGCCGACGACGCCGTGCTTGCTGGCCGCGTAGTGCGCCAGGAACGGCAGGCCGCGCAGGCCGGCGACCGAGCTGATGACGACGATCGAGCCGCCGGTGCCCTGCTCGATGAGCGTCGGCACCGTGGCCTTCATCGTGTAGAAGGTGCCGGTCAGGTTGACGTCGATCGTCTCCTGCCACTGCTCGACGGGGATCTCCCACGACCAGTTGGCCGGGCAGATGCCCGCGTTGGCCACGACGACGTCCAGCCGCCCGAACTGCGCGACCCCGTCGGCCACCAGCGCCTGCAGGGCCGGGAGGTCGCGGATGTCGACCTTGCGGGCCAGGATCCGGCGGTCCTGCTCCTCGACCAGGCGGACGGTCTCGGCCAGGTCCTCCTCGGTGGGGCCGGGGTAGTCGGTCGTCGCGGCGGTCGCGCAGTTGTCCAGGGCGATCACGTCGGCGCCCTCGGCGGCGAGCCGGACGGCGTGCGCCCGCCCCTGCCCGCGCGCGGCACCCGTGACCAGCGCGACCCTCCCGGCGAGCCTGGTGGCGGTCATGCGGTACCTCCTGTGGTCCGGCAGGCACCCGGCGGCGCCGCCGGGCCGGGCGCCCGCTGTCCCCGGACGCGTCCCGCGATCATCGCGCGGTCGCGGGGAGTCGGCGCGGCGCGAGGACGGCCGCCCGCCGGGGTCGGCGGGGTCGCCGCGGACCGGCGTCCTACCATCGCCGGTGGACGGCGGCCGGGGTCCCGGGCGCACCGGACGAGGAGGACCCTTGGCAGCAGCCGTCGACGGACCCGACGAGACGTTCCCGGGCGACCGGGTCCCCACGGGCCCCGGCTCGGACACGGTGATCACCGGCTCCCGGGTCGGCTCGGCCGACGGCGGCTCGGTCCGCGAGATCCGCCGCCGCGTGGCGCGCCACCTGGTCGGCCGCGAACGCGAGGTCGACCTGCTGCTCGCCAGCGTCTCCGCCGGCCGCGACGTGCTCCTGGAGGGCCCGCCCGGCACCTCGAAGTCGACGCTGCTCCGGTCGATCACGACCGAGTGGGGCATCCCGCTGCTGTTCGTCGAGGGCAACGCCGACCTGACGCCGACCCGGCTGGTCGGCCACCACAGCCCCGCGCGGGTGCTGCGGGAGGACTACACCGCCGACAACTTCGTGCCCGGGCCGCTGGTCGAGGCGATGCAGGCCGGCGGCTTCCTCTACGTCGAGGAGTTCAACCGCGCGCCGGAGGACACCCTCAACACGCTGCTGACCGCCATGGCGGAGCGGCGGATCACGGTCCCCCGCGTCGGCACCGTGGAGGCGCTGCCCTCGTTCCGGGTGGTCGCCTCGATGAACCCCTACGACAACATCGGGACCACCCGGCTGTCGACGTCGGTGTACGACCGGCTGTGCCGGCTGGCCATCGACTACCAGGACGCCGAGGCCGAGCGCGGCATCGTCGGCCGGCGCACCGGCGTGGAGTCGCCGCGGCTGATCGCCGACGCCGTGGCCCTCACCCGCGCCACCCGCGAGCGCGACGACGTCCGCCAGGGCAGCAGCGTGCGCGGCGCGATCGACCTCGCCCTCGTGGCCGCGCAGCTGGCCACCATGCGGGCCGTCCCGCTGCCCGACGAGCCCTCCGTGCAGCCGCCGCGCGGCCTGCCCGAGGAGTACACGGCGGTGGTGTTCGACGCGCTGCTGCTGGCGCTGTCCGGGCGGATCTTCCTCGACGAGGCCCTCGAGACGGCGCCGGAGCTGGTGCTGCGCGAGATCTGGGAGGACCACTTCCTCATCAACCCCGCGGCGGCCGACCCGGGTTGAAGGACCGTCGCCCTCGACTCGCCGCTGGAGCGGAAGGGGTCACCGCGGCCGGACCGCCCGGGGCTGCGACGGCCGCTGCGGCGCAAGCCCAAGCAGCTGACCGAGCAGCCGTCGCTGTTCGCCCCGAGCCCGGGTGGCGGTGGGCTGTCCCTCGTCGGCGGTGACCGCCGCCGGCAGCGCCGCGCCGCCGTCCCCCCGGGCGGGACCGCGCGCGGGGTCACCGACGACGAGGCCTCGGTCATCGCGCTGGCCGACCTCGAGGCGGCCGACCGCGCCGAGGCCACCGCCCGGCAGCGGGCGCGCGAGATCGCCCGCCGGCTGGCCGTCGCCCGGCCGCCGCGGGAGCGCCGGCCGCGCCGCGGCGTCGGCGAGCTGACCAGCCTGCCGTGGAGCGGCGGGTCCGACGAGCTGGACCTCGAGCGCACCCTGGACACGCTGGTGGGCAAGCCGCTGCCCGACGACGACGACGTGGTCGTGCGCGAGCGGGTGCGCCGCCGGCGGGCCGTCGTGCTCGTCGTCGACGTGTCCGGCTCGATGCGCGGCGAGCGGATCCGCACCGCGGCCGCGACCGTCGGCGCCCTCACCGGCGAGCTGGCGCGCGACCGGCTGTCGGTGGTGGCGTTCTGGTCCGACGCCGCGGTGCTGGTCCGGATGGGCGAGCCGGCCGACCCGGCGCGGGTGCTGGACCTGCTGGTGCGGATGCCGGCCCAGGGCCTGACGAACGTGTCGTTCGCGCTGGAGACGGCGGCCGCCCAGCTGGCCGGCGTGCCGGCGCGGGACGGCCGCGTGCTGCTGCTGTCGGACTGCGTGCACAACGCCGGCCCCGACCCGCGGCTGGTGGCCGCGCGGCTGCCGCGGCTGGACGTGCTGCTGGACACCACCGGTGAGGACGACGTCGAGCTGGGCCGCGACCTGGCCCGCGCGGGGCGGGGCCGGTGCCGGCTGGTGGCGGGGCACCGCGAGGTCGCGGGCGCGCTGACGTCGGTCTTCGCGCCCTGACCCCCTCCCCCGGGGGGATCAGCGGGCGGGGATCTTCCGGAAGTCCCAGCTGACCACCTTCGCGGGCACGATCCGCAGCCAGGCGTGCCGGCCGTCGGGGACGTGGGTGTCGCTGCCGGTGTACTTGCGGGCGAACGCCCGCTCGACCGGGGCCAGGTCCGGGTGGGCGGCGTCCCCGCGCGGGACGTCGCCGACCACCTCGGCGGTGCCGGTGACCTCCACGCCGCGCAGCTCGCCGTACTCCTCCCCCGCGTCGACGACGACGGCGACGCGGGGGTCGCGGGCGAGGTCGGTCCACCGCTGGCTGCGCACGAGGGAGTTCAGCCAGAGGGCGGCGCCGTCCCAGACGAACCACAGCGGGGCGACGTGCGGCCGCCCGTCCGCGCCCACCGTGGCCACCCGGCAGGTGCGTTCGGCGGTGAGGAACCCGTGCAGCTCGCCCGCGGTCATGGCGATGGCCCGTGCACGCCGCTGGCCGCCGGCCGGGCCCTGCGGGTCGGTGGGGGTCATGGACTCCTCCTCGGGACGGCTCCCCGGCGCGGTCGGGTCAACGCGTACCAGAGTCCGGGCCGGGCCGCCGACCGCCGCGACCGACCTGGCAGGCTCTGGCCGACGGCCTCGTCACGGGGGGAGCTCGGGGATGCACGGCAGGCGGAGGGCGGCAGCCGGCGCGGCGTGCGCGGCCGCGCTCGTCCTGGCCGCCTGCGGCGGCCCCGGCGAGGCGCCCCGCGGCGCGGCGGCCGGTGGCGGCGCGGACGCCTCCGGCGCCACCCGGACCGTCCGGGTGGGCGTCCTGACCTCGCTCAGCGGTGCCGGTGCGGCCGCCGCGCAGGACGCGGTCCGGGGCACGCAGGCGCGGTTCGACGCCTACGAGCAGGCCGCCGCGGGCTGCGCCGCCGACCTGGACCTCGAGATCGTCCCGGCCGACGACACCTCCTCCGCGCAGGGCGCCCTGGTCGCCGCGCACGTGCTCGTGCAGCAGGAGGACGTCTTCGCCCTGATCGACGTGAGCGCGTTCTTCTACGGCGCCTCGACGTTCCTCACCGGCCAGGCCGCCCACGTCCCGGTGATCGGCGGCGCCTGGGACGGCGCCCAGGAGTGGCGGGCCACCGACGACAACCTGTTCGCCTCGGCGTACGTCCCCGACTACGAGACCGTCTACACCGGCACCGGCGAGGTCCTGCGGGCCGAGGGAGCGACCACCGTGGCGGGCGTGGCCCACGTCGGCCCCAGCTCGCAGCGCAGCCTGGACACCGGCATGGCCTCGGCCGCCGCCGCGGGCCTGCGACGCGGCTACGAGGACGCCAGCGTCCCGATCGGCAGCGCCGACCTCGACGCCGTCGTCCTGGGCATCCTCGAGTCGCGGGCCGACGCGGTGTACACGACGACCACCCCCGACACCGCCCTGGCGCTGGTGTCCGCGCTCCACCGCGCCGGGTGGGAGGGCACGTTCCTCTCCCCCACCGGCTACGGCGCCGACCTGCCGGCGGTCCCGCCCGCCGCCGGGGCCGGGCGGGGCGTCGTCCTCTCCACCGACACCACCCCGGTGGAGGCGGAGACCCCGGCGACGCAGGCGCTGCGGTCCGCGCTGCGGGAGGCCGGCAACCCGTCGGGCGTCCCCGGCTTCTACGAGGGCCAGGGCTGGCTGGCCGCCGACCTGCTCCTGCACGGCCTGGAGCGGGCCGGCTGCGACGCCGACCGGGCGGCCCTGGTCGACACCCTGCAGCGGACCGACGACTGGGACGGCGGCGGCCTCTACCCGCGCCCGGTCCCGCAGAGCACGACCGCCTACGCCGAGCAGTGCTCGTTCTACGTGCGGCTCGAGGGCGAGGCGTTCGTCCCGCTGCACGACGGCCTCCCCGTGTGCGGGACCCCGGTCGGCTGACCCGCGGGGCCGGTCACCGGTAGCGGTCGACGAAGGCCGCCAGCACGCGGCCGGGTTCGGTGACCACGGCCGTGGAGATCCGCGCCACGAGGTCGTCCAGCTCGGCCGGCGGGAAGTAGCCCGCGTGCTGGTAGACCCGCGCCCGGGTCACGAGGCCGGCGACGTCGAGCTCCGGGTGGAACTGGGTGGCGTACACGTTGCGGCCGACGCGGAACATCTGCACGGGGCAGCCCGGCGAGGCGGCCAGCAGCACCGCGGTCGGCGGCAGCACCCGGCAGGCCTCCTTGTGCCCGACCAGCGCGTCGAACACCGCCGGCATCCCGGCCAGCAGCGGGTCGGCCCGGCCGGCCGCGGTCAGGGTGACCGGCACGCAGGAGACCGGTTCCCCGTACGTGCGGTCGACGACGCCGCCCTGGTGCACGCCCAGCGTGCCGATCCCGTAGCAGGCGCCCAGGAACGGCTTGTCCGCCGGCACGACCCGGTCCAGCAGGCCCGACAGGTCGGCCTCGACCCGCCGCTGCACCGCCGACTTCTCCCCCACCGGGTCGCTGGCGGTGAACGGGCTCCCGCCGACGATCACACCGGCGTAGTCGTCGAGGTCCAGGGCGGGCAGCGGTGCGGCCTCCAGGCGCACCCGGTGCAGCTGCGCCTCCCGCAGGCCGGTCGCCCGGAGGAACCCGGCGTACTCGTCGTCGGCGGCGGCGTCCTCGGCACGCGAGGCCAGCAGGAGGAAGGGCCGGCGCACGGCAGCGATGCTAGGGAGGTGACGACGACCGAGGACACCACCGCCCCGCCACGGCGCGCCCGGGCCGCGGTCGCCGCCTGCTTCTTCGTGAACGCCGTCCTCTACGCGGGGCTCGTGCCGCGGCTGCCGGAGGTCAAGGACCGGCTGGAGCTGAGCAACTCCTCGCTCGGGGTGGCGCTGGCGGCGCTGCCGCTGGGGGCGCTGCTGGCCGCGCTGTCCTCCGCGGCCCTGATCCGCCGGTTCGGTTCCGGGCGGGTGGCCTCGGCGGGCCTGGCGGCGCTGGCCCTCGCCGTGTGGGCCGCGGGCGTGGGGCCCTCCTGGGGGCTGTTCGCGGCGGGCCTGCTGGTGGCCGGCGCGCTGGACGCCGTGGTCGACGTCGCGCAGAACGCGCACGGCCTGCGGGTGCAGCGGCGGTACCGGCGGTCGATCCTCAACTCCTTCCACGGCATCTGGAGCATCGGGGCGGTCACCGGTGGGCTGCTCGGCGCGGCCGCCGCCGGCCTCGGCGTCCCCCTGGGGGTGCACCTGGGCTGCGCGGCCGCGGTCTTCGCCGGCCTCGCGCTGGTCGCCGGGCGCGGGATGCTCCCCGGGCCCGACGAGGACGACCGGGAGCAGCCCGCCGCCGACGCGGCACCCGGACCGGGACGCGGCACCGTGCGCGGGCCGGTGCTCGCCCTGGCCGCGCTCGGGCTCCTCGCCTGCTGCGGCGCGTTCGTCGAGGACGCCGGCTCGTCCTGGAGCGCGCTGTACCTGCGCACCGAGGTGGGCGCCGGCGTGGCGACGGCGGGGCTGGGCTTCGTCGCGCTGTCGGCGGCGATGACGGTCGGGCGGCTCGCCGGCGACCGGGTGGTCGACCGGTTCGGCCAGCGCCGGGTCGCCCGCGCCGGCGGGGCCCTGGTCGCCGCCGGCACGGGGCTGGCGCTCGCCGTCCCCACGCTCCCGACGGCGCTCGCGGGCCTGGCCCTGGCCGGCCTGGGCGTCGCGACGCTGGTACCGGCCGTCTACGCCGCCGCCGACGCCCTGCCCGGGCTGCGGCCGGGCACGGGCCTGACGGTGGTCAACTGGCTGCTGCGGATCGGCTTCCTGGTCAGCCCGCCGCTGGTGGGGCTGCTGGCCGACGCCTTCTCGCTGCGGGCAGCGCTGCTCGCCGTCGTCGCCGCCGGGCTGGTCACCCTCGTCGCCGGCCGGGTGCTGGGCGGGACGGCGGCCCGCCCGGCCGGCTGACCGCGGCACTACCGTCGGCGGGATGGACCCCGAGCGCCCCGACGGCCCGGTGCACGCCAGCACCGTCGTGGCCGGCGTCGACGGCTCCCCCACCTCGCTGCGCGCCGCCGCCTACGCGGCGGGGCTGGCCCGCCGGCAGCACGCCGGCCTGGTGCTGGTCTACGTGCGCGAGCCGATGCCGGCGGCGGCCGCGATCGGCGCCGGCCTGGACCCGCAGGCGCTGGTGTCCGCGCGGCAGGTGCAGGACGCGGTGCAGGCGGAGCTCGGGCGCACGGTCGCCGAGCTCACCGGCCCGGGCGACCCGCCGGCGGAGTTCGTGGTGCGGGTGGGCTCCCCGATCCGGGAGCTCACCGACGTCGCCCGCCGGCGGCGCGCCGACGCCGTCGTCGTCGGCGCCTCGACCCACCCCGGGCACCGCGTGGCGGGCAGCCTCGCGCTGCGCCTGGTCCGCGTCGGCGAGTGGCCGGTCACCGTCGTCCCGTAGCCGCGGGCGCCGCGGCCGGGACCGTGGCCGGCTCGCGTAGATTCGGCGGCCGGTCCCCTGCCGCAGCGGCGAGCGGACGGAAGGGGGACCCGCGTGAGCGCACCGGCCGCCGACGGGGCCCTGCCGGGGTGGCTCGCCCCCGTGCTCGGACCGCTCGGTGACGCGCTCGCCGCAGGACCGGGGGGACCGGTCAGCTGGCACGCGCGCCACCCGGTCACCGGGGCGCCGCTGACCCTCACGGTGCAGGCCGGCGCGGCGCCCGACGTGGCGGGCGACGGCGGTGCGCCGCGGGTGCCCGCCGGGGCCCTCGACGCCCTGGCCGGCAACCCGGACGTGTCCGAGGCCGCCGGCCGGCTCGCCCGCCTGGTGGTCCCCGCGCTGGCCGACTGGGCGACCGTGACCGTGCTCGGCGAGGACGGCACCCCCGCGCGGTCGGGGGTGGCGCACCGCGACCCGGCCCGCGTCGGCGACGTCGAGCTGTACCTCACCCGTCGCGCGACCGCCCCCCGCGACCAGGCCCTGCTGACCTCCGCGCTGCGCTCCGGGGAGCCGGTGCAGCTGCGCGAGATCAGCGCCGAGCTGGGCCCGGAGGCCCAGCCGGACCCCGAGGTGCGGGCGGCCCTGCGGCGCCTGGACCCGACGTCGTCGCTGTTCGTGCCGCTGCAGGCCCGGGGCGCCGCCTTCGGCGTGCTGTCGCTCGTCACGTCCGGTGACCGGCCCCCGCACGACGCGGCCGAGATCGCCGCCGCGGTGTCGGTGGCCCGCCGGGCGGCGCTGGCGATGGACAACGCCCGGCTGTACGAGAGCCGGCTGCAGGTCGCCGAGACCCTGCAGCACAGCCTGCTGACCCCGCCGCCGCAGCCGGCCGGCCTGTCCATCGCCGTGCGGTACCGGCCGGCGAGCTCGCACGCGCTGGTCGGCGGCGACTGGTACGACGCCTTCGAGCAGGCCGACGGCGCCACCCTGCTCGTCATCGGCGACGTGGTGGGCCACAACGTGGAGGCCGCGTCGGCGATGGCGCAGCTGCGCAGCGCCGTCCGCACGCTGGCCTACGACCGCCCCGACAGCCCCGCCGGCACCCTCGAGCGGGTGGACCGGCTGCTGGCCGGCCTGCATCTCGGGACGCTGGCCACCGCGCTGGTGGCCCGGCTCGAGCCGCCGGACGCCCGCGGCGGCCGGGTGCTGCGCTGGTCCTCGGCCGGGCACGTGCCGCCGCTGCTGCTGCACCCCGACGGCGGCACCCGCCTGCTGGAGACCCCGCCGGAGCGGATGCTGGGCATCGAGGAGTCGGCCGGGCGCACCGACCACCGGACGCCGCTCGGTCCCGGCGACACGGTGCTGCTGTGCACCGACGGGCTGGTGGAGGCCGGCCGGGTCGGCATCGACGCCGGGCTCGCGCGCATCTGCGGCGCCGTCGCCGACCTCGCCGGGCTCGCGCCCGGGGCCCTGTGCGACCGGCTGCTCACCCGGCTGGTGCCCGACCGGGCCGAGGACGACGTCGCCGTCCTCGCCGTGCGCTGCCTGCCCGCCGACGTCGCGGCCTGACCGCCGGAGCGGCCCCCGGCAGGGTGGGGGCGCCGTCAGCCCGCGATGCGGTGGCACTCCGGGCAGCGTGCGCCGTCGCCGACCCGCTGCCAGGCGAGGTCGGCGAGCGCGGTGACCAGCTCGCCGCACTCGGCGGCGGCCAGCCCGTCGACCACCGGCCGGGACACCGCGTGCGCGCGGCCGAGGACGCGGTCGGACCCCGCGGTCCCGGTGTCGGCCCGGCCCGGCACGGCCGCGGGCGTGCCCACCACGTACAGATCGGCTCCCATGCGCGCACTCTGCACGCGCGGCGGGGCCGCCGGGTGTCGGCCCGGTGGCGGCCGGGTTTCGACACGCGGACGCCCCGGGGGTGGCCGGTCGTCGTAGGGTCGCGGGGGTGAGCCGCACCGCCGCAGCCGAGGCCACCGAGCTGGGCGCGGCGCTGCGCCGGGCGGGCCTGGCCGACGTCGACGAGTCGGGGCTGGCCCGGGCGCTGTACTCCTCCGACGGGTCGCTGTACCGGGTGCTGCCGCGGGCGGTGGTCCGGCCGCGGCACCCCGACGAGCTGGTCGCCGTGCTGGAGGTGTGCCGGGAGCTGGGCGTGCCGCTGACCGCGCGCGGGGCGGGCACGTCGATCGCGGGGAACGCGGTCGGCCCGGGTGTCGTCGTCGACACGAGCCGGCACCTGACGCGGGTGCGCGCGATCGACCCGGAGGCGCGCACGGCGACCGTCGACCCCGGCGTCGTCCAGGCGGCCCTGCAGGCGGCGGCGCGGCCGCACGGGCTGCGGTTCGGCCCGGACCCGAGCACCCACAACCGCTGCACCGTCGGCGGGATGATCGGCAACAACGCCTGCGGGTCCCGCGCGCTGGGCTACGGCCGGACCTCGGACAACGTCACCGGGCTCGACGTGGTGACCGGCGGCGGCGAGCGGCTGCTCCTCGGCGGCGGCGCCGCGCCGGCGAGCCCGGCGCTGGACCGGCTGCGCGGCCTGGTGGCCGGGGACCTGGCGGCGATCCGCACGGAGCTCGGCCGCTTCGGCCGGCAGGTGTCGGGCTACTCGCTGGAGCACCTGCTGCCCGAGCGCGGCTTCGACGTCGCCCGCGCGCTGGTCGGCAGCGAGGGGACGCTCGCGCTGGTCCTGGGCGCGACGGTGCGGCTGGTCGCCGACGCGCCGGTCCGGGGGCTGGTCGTGCTCGGCTACCCGTCGATGGCCGACGCCGCGGACGCGACGCCGGCGCTGCTGCCCCACGGCCCGACCGCCGTCGAGGGGCTGGACGAGCGGATCGTGCAGCGGCTGCGCGACGTGCCGGCGGCCACGGTGCCCGACCTGCCGCGCGGCCGCGGCTGGCTGGTCGTGGAGCTGACCGGGGACTCCGTCGCCGAGGTGGCGGCCGCGGCCCGCGGTGTGGTCGCCGACGCCGGCGCCGAGGACGCGATGGTGGTCACCGACACGGCGCAGGCGGCGGCGATCTGGCGGATCCGGGAGGACGGCGCCGGCCTCGCCGCCCGCACCCCCGACGGGCGCCCGGCGCACGCCGGGTGGGAGGACGCCGCGGTGCCGGTGGAGTCGCTGGGCACCTACCTGCGCGAGTTCGAGGCGCTGCTGGACGGGCACGGCCTGCAGGGGGTGCCGTACGGCCACTTCGGCGACGGCTGCGTGCACGTGCGCATCGACTTCCCGTTCGGCCGCGAGCCCGACCGCGGGCGCGGCGCCTACCGGGCGTTCGTGACCGACGCGGCGGCGCTGGTGGCCCGGCACGGCGGCTCGGTCTCCGGCGAGCACGGTGACGGCCGCGCCCGCGGCGAGCTGCTGGCGACGATGTACTCCGGCCGCGTCCTGGCGCTGTTCGAACGGGTCAAGGCCGTGTTCGACCCCGACGACGTCCTCAACCCGGGGGTGCTGGTGCGGCCGGCGCCGCTGGACGCCGACGTCCGGGTGGCGGCCGCGCCGCGCCTGCGTGCCGGGCTGGCGCTGGCCTACCCGCACGACGGCGGCGACTTCTCGAACGCGGTGCACCGCTGCACCGGCGTCGGCAAGTGCCGGGCCGACCTGAGCGCGGCCGGCGGGGTGATGTGCCCGTCGTTCGTCGCCACCCGCGAGGAGAAGGACAGCACGCGCGGCCGCGCGCGGGTGCTGCAGGAGATGCTGGCGCCCGGCGGGCCGGTGACCGGGTGGCGCTCGCCGGAGGTGCACGAGGCGCTGGACCTGTGCCTGTCGTGCAAGGGCTGCGCGCGGGACTGCCCGACCGGGGTCGACATGGCCGCCTACAAGTCCGAGGTGCTGCACCAGACCTACCGCCACCGCCTCCGGCCACGCGCGCACTACGTGCTG
Organism: Blastococcus sp. SYSU D00695; assembly: GCF_054050555.1. Lineage (NCBI taxonomy): Bacteria > Bacillati > Actinomycetota > Actinomycetes > Geodermatophilales > Geodermatophilaceae > Blastococcus > Blastococcus sp. SYSU D00695. The sequence continues at coordinate 14,895 of NZ_JBJGZP010000018.1, forward strand.
GGCCGGCTGCCGTTCTGGTCCGACCTCGCCGCGCGCACGCCGCGGCTGGCCAACGCGGTCATCGGCTCGCGGCTCGGCGGCCGGCTGGCGAGGTGGGCCGCCGGGGTCGACCAGCGCCGCTCGCTGCCGGCGTTCGCGCCGCGCACGTTCCGCGCCGAGTGGGCCGCCCGGGTGGGCGGGGACGGCACAGCGACCCACGACGGCCCGCCGGTCGCGCTGTGGGTGGACTCGTTCACCGACCACTTCGCCCCGTCGGTCGCGCACGCGGCGGTGGCGGTGCTGGGGGCCGCCGGCTACCGGGTGCAGGTGCCCGGCGCGGACACCTGCTGCGGGCTGACCTGGATCACCACCGGCCAGCTGGACGCCGCCCGGCGCACGATCGGCGCGACCGTCACCGCGCTGGCCCCGCTGGCCCGCGCCGGGGTGCCGGTCGTCGGGCTGGAGCCCTCGTGCACCGCGGTGCTGCGCGGCGAGGCGAGGGAGCTCGTCCCCGGCGCGGACGCCGAGGCCGTCGCCGCCGCCACGCGGACCCTCGCCGAGCTGCTGCGCGACACCCCCGGCTGGCGGGCGCCGGACCTCACCGGCCTGCCGGTGGTGGCGCAGCCGCACTGCCACCACCACGCCACGATGGGCTGGGCTCCCGACGAGACGCTGCTGCGCGACGCCGGGGCACGGGTGCAGCGGCTGGGCGGGTGCTGCGGGCTGGCCGGCAACTGGGGCGTGGAGAAGGGGCACCACGACGTCTCCGTCGCGATCGCCGGGCACCAGCTGCTGCCCGCGGTGCGGGCGCTGCCCGAGGACGGCGTGGTGCTGGCCGACGGGTTCTCCTGCCGCACCCAGCTCGACGACCTCGCCGGCCGCCGCGGCCTGCACCTGGCGGAGCTGCTGGCGCGGAACCTGCCGGGCTAGGGCACCAGCAGGGCCGGGTCACCCGGTGCGGGGGCGGCGTCCTCCTCGTCGGCGTCGGGCTCGGCGACCGTCGCGTGCGGGAGCCGGACGGTGACGACCGTCCGCCCGGGCCGGCTCGCCACGTCGACCGAACCGCCGTGCGCGGTGACGACCGCCTGCACGATGGCCAGCCCCAGGCCGGTGCTGCCGCCGGTGCGGTTGCGGGAGGCGTCGCCGCGGACGAACCGCTCGAACACGCCGGGCTGCAGGGCCTCGGGGATGCCGGGGCCGTCGTCGGTCACCTGCAGCACCGCCGCGCCGTCCTCGGCGCGCAGCCGGGTCGTGGCCGTCGTCCCCGGTGGGGTGTGCGTGCGGACGTTGGCCAGCAGGTTGGCCAGCACCTGGTGGAGGCGGGCGGGGTCGCCGGGCACGAGGACGGCGGCCGGCGGCAGGTCGACCCGCCAGCGGTGCCCCGGCCCGGCGGCGTGGGCGTCGCTGACCGCGTCGAGGACCGTGGCGGTGAGGTCGACGGTGCCGGGCACGATCTCGCGGCCGGCGTCGAGGCGGGCCAGCAGCAGCAGGTCGTCGACGAGGCCGGACATCCGCACCGCCTCGGCCTCGACGCGGCGCAGCGACCGGTCGGCGTCCTCGGGCAGGTCGGCGGTGCGCCGCAGCAGCTCGGTGTACCCGCGGATGGAGGTGACCGGGGTGCGCAGCTCGTGGCTGGCGTCGGCCACGAACTGCCGCAGCCGCGTCTCCGACGTCTGCCGGGCGGCCATGGCGCCCTCGACCGAGTCCAGCAGCCGGTTGAGCGCGCCGCCGACGCGGCCGACCTCGGTGCGCGGGTCGGTGTCGGCGGCGGGCACGCGGTCGGCCAGCCGGACCTCCCCCGAGGCCAGCGGCAGCTCCGCGACCCGGCCGGCGGTCGCCGCGACGCGGTGCAGCGGCCGCAGGGTGCGGCCGATGACCAGGTGGGCGGCGGCGCCGGCGGCGAGCAGCCCGAGCAGCCCGGCGACGACCTCGGCGGCGACCAGGCGCAGCAGCGCGGTGCGCACCGGGTCCAGCGGCAGGCCGGTGACGACCACCGTGCCGTCGCCGGTGCTCGTGGCGACCACCCGGTAGCCGCCGAGGCCGGGGAGGTCGACGGTCCGCGGCTGCCCGTCGGCCGGGACGCCGGCCAGCACCTGGTCCTGCGCCCTGGTGAGCAGGCGGCCCTCGCCGTCGGACTCGATGACCGCGGCCGCCTGGACGACCCCGCCGGTGATCCGGGCGCCGAGGGTGCCGTCGCCCTGGCCGGGGGTGAGCAGGAAGTCGGGGCCGCCGTCGTCGTCGCGCGGGCCCTGCTCGGCGTGCGCGGAGCGGTCGGCGGCGGCCGCGAGCCGGCCGTCGACCTCGCCGACCAGCTCGCTGCGCAGGACCGTGGTCGCCGCGACCCCGACGACGGCGAGGACGACGGCCAGCGGCACCAGGAAGGCGCACAGCAGGCGGGCCCGCAGGGAGAGCCGGCGGGCGGGAGGTCGTCGCATGCCCCCACGGTCGGCCGCCCGTCTGCGCGTCGCCTGGACGCCCCCGGGGAGGTGGCTGGGTGGGGCGGTCGGCGTCGGCGGTCCCGTCACTCCCCTGCCGGGTCGCGGGCCAGGACGTCGGCGAGCGCGAGGTGGTCGGCGCCGGCCCGGTCGACCCGCAGGGCGCCGTCCCCGGCCGCGACGAGGAGTCCGGGCCAGCGCGCGGCGTGCCGCTGCATCGCCCGGTGGGGCAGCGGGCGCCCGCGGCTGGTCTGCCCCGCCCGCGCCAGGTCGGCCGGGACGTCGAGCAGCACGACGCGCACCGTGCGGCCGGCGTCGGCGGCCGCGCCCAGGACGACGCTGCGCCAGCGCGGACCGGTCCACGGGTCGGTCAGGACGACGACGGGTGCCGGCCCGGCCACCGCGGACACCACCCGCCAGCGGTGGACCAGGTGCACCAGCGGCCGCACCAGCCGGTAGGGCACCCGCGCCGCGACCCGCCGGACCCGCGCCGCGACGTCCTCGGAGTCGAGGCCCGTCACGCCCGGGTCCGCGCCCGCGAGCCAGCGCCGCAGCAGGGTGGTCTTGCCGCTGCCGGGCAGGCCGGCCACGACGACGAGCACTCCCCCGCTCCCCTGCTCCCGCGGGGGCAGCAGCCCGACCGCGCCGGGCGTCGTCCCGTCCGTCATGCCGGCTCCTCTCACCTGAGCCCTCAACGGTCCCGGCGCCGGGTGCGGTTCCACCGGGAGCCGGCTGGACGTTCCCTGTGAACGGACATCGGGTGGCGCTGCCCCGCCGAGATCGCCGATCTCGGCGGCATCAGGGCGCCACGTCCACAGCCGCACCACGGGTGGGTGCCAGGTAGCTGCCAGGTCCGCCGCCGACCCTTCACCCGGGACGGCCGGATGGTCCAGCCGACAGGAGGAGACCGTGCGCAAGAAGCTGATCATCGCCGGCACCGCCGGGGCGCTCACCCTGGTCGGTCTCGGCGTCGCCCTGCCGGCGCTGGCGGACGGCGAGTCCCCCGCCCCGGGAGCGTCGTCGCAGGACCGCATCCGCGACGCCCTCGCCGGCCTGGTGGACGACGGGTCGATCACGCAGGAACAGGCCGACGAGGTCGCCGCGACCCTGAGCGACGCGGGCATCGGCGACCACGGCGGGCACGGATCCGGGTTCGTGCGCGAGGGCCTGTCCACCGCTGCCGAGACGCTCGGCATGACCGAGGAGGAGCTCCGCACGGCGCTGCAGGCCGACGGGGCGTCGCTGGCGTCGGTCGCCCAGGAGGAGGGCGTCGACGTCCAGACCCTGGTCGACGCGTTGGTGCGGGCTGCGACCGACCGGATCGACCAGGCGGTCAGCGACGGCCGCCTCACCCAGGCCGACGCCGACCAGGTGCTGGCCGACCTGGAGCAGCGCATCACCGACCGTGTCCACCGCACCGACCTGCTCGACGGCCCGCACGGGGACGGGCACGGCCGCCACCGGGGCTGGCACGGCCCGCACGGGGGTGACGACGGCGACTGACCCTCCGCCGTCAGCGGACCCGGGCGGCGTCACCCCCCCGGGGTGGCGCGTTCCCGGGGTGGCGCGTTCCCGCATCCAGGGGTGGGAGCGGCGACCGGGCGTCGTCCCGCCGTCCCGCCCCGCCGAGATCGGCGATCTCGGCACCATCAGCCCTTGATGCCGCCGAGATCGCCGATCTCGGCGGCACCCTGGGCGGCAACCGGCCGGGTCAGCGGCGGGGTCAGCGGCGCGGCAGGGCCTCGTCCAGGAACGCCGTGACGTCGGCCAGCACCTCGTCGGCGTTGGTCTCGTTGAAGACCTCGTGCCGCGCGCCGGGGTAGATCCGCTCCGCGTGCCGCCCGCCGCCCAGGTGGGCGATGCCGCGCCGGCTGCCCTCGACCGGCACGAGCCGGTCGTCCGCGCCGTGCACCCACAGCAGCGGGAGGTCCCCGAGGTCGGGGCCGGCGTCGACCGCGGCGAGCGCCCGCTGCCAGGCCTCGAGCATCGGCCGCTGGAACGGCCCGTGCCAGACCAGCGGGTCGGCCTCGTAGGCCTCCCCCACCGCCGGGTCGCGGGACAGCGTGGTGCTGTCCAGCGGGACGTCGGGGATCTCCGGCAGGTCGAGCAGCACCCCGACCGTGGCGAAGTCGCCGACGACCGGCCCGGACAGCACCAGCGCGGCCAGCGTGGCCCCGTACCGCTGCGCGTAGCGCGCCGACACCAGCCCGCCCATGGAGTGCCCGACCAGGACGACGGGCAGCCCGGGGTGCTCGGCGCGGGCCCGCTCGTCGAGGGCGTGCAGGTCGTCCACCACCTGCTCCACGTCGGGGAACACGGCCCGCTCCCCGTCGCTGCGACCGTGCCCCCTGTGGTCGACGGCGTACACCACGGCCCCGTGCGCGACCAGTGCCGCGGCCACGTGCCCGTAGCGGCCGGCGTGCTCGCCGTACCCGTGGGCGAGCAGCGCGACGTACCGCGGCGCGCCGTCCCCCTCCCACGTGCGGGCGGCCAGCCGCCCTCCCGACCCGTCCAGCGTCCACTCGCGTGCGGTGTTCACGGCCGCGACCGTAGGACGGCGGCGCGCGCCGGGCACCCGCAGCGGCGGGACGCTCAGCGGGCCGCGGCCGGCAGCCGCCCGGGGTCGCCGCCGGCCCGGGGGGCGGGGACCGCGGCGGCGCGCCGCAGCACCTCGGCGTACAGGCGCTCGTACCCGTCGGCCATCACCGCCGGGGCGAAGCGGCGGCGGGCCTCGGCCGCGCAGGTCTCCGGGTCGATCTCGTCCAGGCGCCGCAGGGCCGCGGCGAAGTCCGCCTCGTCGGCGGCGAGGAAGCCGGTCCGCCCGTCGTCGACCAGGGACGGCAGGCACCCGAGCGGGGCGGCGACGACGGGCGTGCCGGCGGCGAGGGCCTCGCACACCGCCGTCCCCCCGGGCTCGGGCCACCGGATCGGGAACAGCACCGCGCGCGAGCGGCGCAGCAGCTCCTCCTTCTCCTCCCCCGCCACGCTGCCGATCCAGCGCACCCGGTCGCCGTCGAGGGCGGGTGCGACGTGCTCGAGGAACCACCGGACGTCGGGGTAGCCGGCCACCGGGCTGGCCGGGTCGGCGAGGGCGGCCTCGAGGGAGGCCCGGTCGGGCTGGCCGCCGACCGGGCCGGCCAGCACCAGCGGCACCCCCGCCGCCCGGCACGCGCGCACGGCGACGTCGGTGCCCTTCAGCTCGCACAGCCGGGACAGCACGAGGACCTCGTCGGAGCGCTCGCCCCGCGGCACCGGCGCCCGGTCGGGGACGGGCACCGCCAGCGGCACGGCACCGAGCGTCTGGGCCCGCAACCGCTCGGGCCCGCGGGCCACCTGCGAGTCCGAGACGCCGGCGAAGAAGACCCTGCCGCGACCGTCGAAGCTCTCGTAGAACTCCGCGTTGCGGGCCAGGTCCCAGTGCAGCGTGTGCAGCACCGGCGGGGCCGCGGGCCCGAGCGCGGCCAGCACCGCCGGGCCGACGACCTCCAGGTGGGTGTGCACCAGGTCCACCGGATCACCGGCCGCCTCCCGGCGGCGGAGCTCCTCGACCACCGCGGAGGCGTGCGCGTGCGCGATCCCGGTGACCTCCGGGTAGGGCGCGGCCAGCCGCGCGAACCGGCCGGAGGGGAAGGCCGCGACCCGGCCGTCGGCCGGCTGGGTGCTGTCGCCGACCGTGGCGAGCACGACGGTGTGCCCGCGGCGGCGCAGCTCGGTGGTGAGGGTGGCGACGACGTTCTCCAGGCCGCCGTAGCCCCGCGGCGGCACCGGCAGCCACGGGCCGGCGTCCATCAGGACCCTCACCGCGCCGCCCCGGGGAGCCGGGCACCGCGGTAGCCGGGCACGGTGCGCATGGGCGGCCGCTCCCGGACGCCGACCTCCCAGGTGACCGCCTCGACCGTCGTGCCGGTCCGGACGTACTGCACCAGCGTGTCCTCGGGGACCGCGACGCCGGGGCAGCGGGCCAGCGCGGTCTGCAGCACCTGCCCGGCCATCCGGCCCAGCGCCGCGTCGCTCTGGTGGCCGTGCCGGCGGGTGCCGAGGTCGACCTGGGCCAGGGCGTCGACGCCGGCCAGCTCGGCGAGGTCGATGAGCAGGCCGAGCTCGACGCCGTAGTGGGAGACGAACGGCACCCGGTCCAGCAGTTCCCGCCGCCCGGCGTACTCGCCGGACAGCGGCTGGACGAACCCCGACAGGTGGGGCCACAGCGCGCCGAGCAGCGGGCGGGCGATGAGCTCGGTCACCCGCCCGCCGCCGGTGGGCACGAGGCCCTCGCTGGTGGCCAGCGGGCGGTCGTAGAGCGCCTTCACGTAGCCGATGGAGGGATCGGTGAGCAGCGGCCCGAGCAGGCCGACGACGAACCCCGTGTCGAAGGCGACGAGGTCGGAGTCGACGAAGACCAGCAGGTCCCCGGACGTGACGTAGAGCGACTTCCACAGCGCCTCGCCCTTGCCCGGCACGTGCCCGCGCTCGGGCAGGACGTCGTCGACGTGCACGACCCGGGCGCCGGCGGCCGCCGCGACGCGCGCGGTGCGGTCGGTGGACCCGCTGTCCACCACGACCACCTCGTCGACCAGCGGGACGGCGTCGACCAGGTCGCGGCGCAGGGCGGCGACGATCGCGCCGACCGTGCGCTCCTCGTCCAGCGCCGGGAGCACCACGCTGACCGTGAGGCCCTGTTCGCGCTTGCGCTCCAGGAGCCGGCGCGCGTCGAAGTCCTGCGCGCGGTAGGTGCGGCGGTGCAACCAGTGGGCGACTTCGGTGCGCATCTCGGCCCTCTCGGTCGGGTGCTGTCCTCGGCCCCGTCGCACCTGGATACCCGGAACTGTGGCGTCCGTCACTGCCTGGCCGCGCGGGACCTCGCTCGGGGCGGCACGATCCCGGTGTGGTCATCCGCGTGGGGCTCGTCGGCGCCGGCGGCGTGGGCGCCCGCCACGCCCGCGTGCTGGCCGGGTTCCCCGACGTCGAGCTGGCCGGCGTCTGGGACGCCGACCCGGCGTCGGCGGCCGCGCTGGCCGGCGACGTCGGCGCCCCCGCCGCCGGTGACCTGGCCGGGCTGCTGGGCCGCGACCTCGACGCGGTCTGGCTCTGCGTGCCGCCGTTCGCGCACGGCGACCTGGAGGAGGCGGTGCTGCGCGCCGGCCTGCCGCTGTTCGTCGAGAAGCCGCTCGCGGCCGACCTCGCCGTCGCCGAGCGGGTGGCGGCGGCGGTGGCGGCGGCGGGCCTGCCGACGGCGACCGGCTACCACTGGCGGCACCTGGACACCGTCGCCCGCGCCCGGGACGCGCTCACCGGCGCGCCGGTGCGCCTGGTCGACGCGCGCTGGTGGGGCACGACGCCCCCGCCGGCCTGGTGGAGCCGCGCGGACCGCTCCGGCGGCCAGGTCGTCGAGCAGGCCACCCACGTGCTGGACCTGGTCCGGGTGCTCGCCGGGGAGGTCGCCGAGGTGACCGGCGCCGCCGCGGCCTCGAGCCGGGAGGGCCGAGACGTGCCGGACGCGACGGCCGCCGTCCTGCGGCTGGAGTCCGGCGCCGTGGGGACGGTCAGCACCTCCTGCGTGCTCCCGGCGCCGACGGCGGCCGGCCTGGAGGTGGTCGCCGACGGGACGTCGGTGCACCTCACCGAGACCGCGCTGCGGGTGCGCACCCGCTCCGGCGACGAGGACGCGACGCCGTCGGGGGACCCGCGCACCGCCGTCGACCGGGCCTTCGTCGACGTCCTGTCCGGGGCGCCCGCCCCGCCGGGGCTGGTCGACGTCGCCGAGGCGCTGGCCACGCACCGGCTGGCCTGGTCGCTCGCCGAGGCCACCCGCACCGGGACGACCGTGCGGGTGCCCCGGTGAGCACCGTGGCGACGCTCGTCGTCCCGCGGCCGGGCGTGCTGGAGGTGGAGGAGACCGCCGAGCCGCCGCTGGCCGAGGGCCGCTTCCGCGCGGAGACGCTCTACAGCGGGGTCTCGGCCGGCACCGAGCTCACCTGGTACCGCGGCACCAGCCCGTACCTGGCGACCGGGTGGGACGCCGAGCTCGGCCTGTTCGGCCCCGGCGGTGAGCGCCGGTCGTTCCCGGTGCGACAGCTGGGCTACATGGAGGTCGCCCGGGTGACCGCCACCCGCACGGCCGCGGTCACCGAGGGCGCCGTGGTGGCGATGGCCTACGGGCACGCGAGCGTCGTCCACGGCGACCCGGTGCACCAGCACGTCGTCCCGCTGCCGGCCGGGCTCGACCCGCTGCTCGGCGTCTACGTGGCCCACCTCGGCCCGATCTGCGTCAACGGGGTGCTGCACGCCGCGGCCGACGCCGGCGGGCGCGAGTTGCGCGACGGGGTGGCGGGCCGGCTGGTGGCCGTCGTCGGCGGCGGCGCCATCGGGCTGCTGGTCGGGCTGCTGGCCCGCGTGCACGGCGCCGCGGAGGTCGTCGTCGTCGACCCCACGCCGCAGCGGCGGACCGCGGCGGCCGGGCTGGGGCTGACCGCCGTCGACGACACCCCCGACGTCGCGGCGGAGCTCAAGACGCGCTGGCGGCACGGCCCGGGCGACCACGGCGCGGACGTGGTGTTCCAGTGCCGCGGGCGCCCGGCGGCCCTGGCGACCGCCCTGCGCTGCGCCCGCCCGCAGGCCACGGTCGTGGACCTGGCCTTCTACACCGGCGGCGCGCCGGACCTCGCGCTGGGCGAGGAGTTCCACCACAACGGCCTGGCCGTCCGCTGCGCCCAGATCGGCCGGGTACCGCGCGGGCTGGCCGCCTCCTGGGACCGCGCGCGGCTGTCCCGGGAGACGCTCGCGCTGCTGGCGGAGGCCGGGCACCTCGTCCGCGCGCACCTGCTCACCGACGTCGTCCCCGTCGCCGAGGCGCCGGCCCTCTTCGCCGGGCTCAGCGACCGCTCGCGGCACGCGCTGTCGGCCGCGCTGCGCTACCCGCCGGCCTGACCGGTCGCGGACGCACCACCGGTCCACTCCCCCGCACCCTGCGGGCGCCTCCGGCACCTCGCGGGCGCGATCGGACCGGCAGCCCGCCGAGGTCGCCGGCGAGGTGGGCCGGTCTCGCGCCCCGTTCGCCGGAGCGTCACCCCACGGTCGCCGGTTCTTGATTGACTCCAGACTACGGGGCGGGCAGACTGGTCGCCGTGTCGCCGACCGCACGGGATCTCGAGCGCGCGCTGCGCGCGGCCGACCTGCGGGTGACCCGCCCGCGGCTGGCCGTGCTGTCCGCGGTGCACGACCACCCGCACGCCGACACCGACTCGATCATCGGTGCCACCCGCGAGCGGCTGCCGGAGGTGTCGCACCAGGCCGTCTACGACGTGCTGCGCGCGCTCACCTCCGCCGGGCTCGTCCGCCGGCTGCAGCCGTCCGGCTCCGTCGCGCGCTACGAGGCCCGCGTCGGGGACAACCACCACCACGTCGTCTGCCGCTCGTGCGGCACGATCGTCGACGTCGACTGCGCCGTCGGCGAGGCACCCTGCCTGCGGGCCGTCGACGACGCGGGCTTCGAGATCGACGAGGCCGAGGTCGTCTACTGGGGCCGCTGCCCGGCGTGCGTCGCCGCCGCCGGGTGACGGCAGCCCGAGCCCCGCGCCGCCCAGGCGCACCCACACGAGACCGGGGGGCGCGCGTCGTCCTCCCGGCCGCGAGACCGAGGAACAACGAGAAGAGGGAGTGCTCGACGTGACCGAACCCAACGAGCAGACCGCGTCCTTGAGCGAGGCGGACAAGAACGAGTCCCTGAGCACCAGCGAGAGCGAGAACCCGGCGATCAAGCCGCCGACCCAGGTCACGAACCGGCGGCCGCAGAGCAACCGCGACTGGTGGCCCAACCAGGTCGACCTGTCGGTGCTGAACAAGCCCTCGCGGGACTCCGACCCGCTGGGCGCCGACTTCGACTACCGCGCCGCCGTCGCCACGCTCGACGTCGCCGCCGTCAAGCGCGACCTGGCCGAGCTCATGCGCACCTCGGTCGACTGGTGGCCGGCCGACTGGGGCCACTACGGCCCGCTGTTCATCCGCATGTCCTGGCACGCCGCCGGCACCTACCGCATCGCCGACGGCCGCGGCGGCGGCGGCGAGGGCGCCCAGCGCTTCGCCCCGCTCAACAGCTGGCCGGACAACGCGAGCCTGGACAAGGCCCGCCGCCTGCTGCTGCCGATCAAGCAGAAGTACGGCCGGAAGCTCTCCTGGGCCGACCTGCTGGTGCTCGCCGGCAACGTCGCGCACGACGACATGGGCCTGCCGACGTTCGGCTTCGCCTTCGGCCGCGCCGACACCTGGCAGCCGCAGGAGGTCTTCTGGGGGCCGGAGGACACCTGGCTGGGCGACGAGCGCTACGCCGGGGAGGACCCCCTCGACCTCGACGAGGGCCCCCTCGCCGCCGTCACCATGGGCCTCATCTACGTCAACCCCGAGGGCCCCAAGGGCAGCGGCGACCCGCTGGCCTCCGGTCACGACATCAAGGTGACCTTCCGCCGGATGGGGATGACCGACGAGGAGACCGTCGCGCTGGTCGCCGGCGGTCACACGTTCGGCAAGATGCACGGCGCCGGCGACCCGTCGCTCGTCGGGCCCGAGCCCGAGGGCTGCCCGGTGCACGGCAACGGCCTGGGCTGGAAGAACGAGTTCGGCACCGGCAAGGGCGCCGACACCATCACCAGCGGCCTCGAGGGCGCCTGGACGCCGACGCCGACGCAGTGGGACAACTCCTACTTCGAGACGCTGTTCGGCTGGGACTGGGAGCTCACCACCAGCCCCGCGGGCGCCAAGCAGTGGCAGCCGACGAACCCCGAGGCGCAGGAGCTCGTCGCCGACGCGCACGTCGCGGGCAAGAAGAACCCGCCCACGATGTCGACCGCCGACATGGCCCTGATCAAGGACCCGGAGCTGCGCGCGATCTCCGAGCGCTTCCGGGACGACCCCGAGTACTTCGCCGAGCAGTACCGGCGGGCGTGGTTCAAGCTGCTGCACCGCGACATGGGCCCCAAGAGCCGCTACGTCGGTCCCGACGTCCCGGCCGAGGACCTCATCTGGCAGGACCCGGTGCCGGCCGTGGACCACGAGCTCGTGGGCGAGGCGGAGATCGCCGACCTCAAGCAGCGGGTGCTGGCCTCGGGCCTGACGGTGTCCCAGCTGGTGCACACCGCCTGGTCGGCCGCCGCCTCCTACCGCGGCACCGACAAGCGCGGTGGCGCGAACGGCGCGCGGATCCGCCTCCAGCCGCAGATCGACTGGGCGGCCAACGCCGGCGTCCGCGACGTGCTGCCGGTGCTGGAGCGCGTGCGCGACGAGTTCCAGCAGCAGACCGGGAAGAAGGTCTCGCTGGCCGACCTCGTCGTCCTCGCCGGCGGCGCGGCCGTGGAGAAGGCGGCGGCCGACGCCGGTGTGCAGGTGACCGTGCCGTTCCACCCGGGTCGCACGGACGCCTCGCAGGAGCAGACCGACGTCGAGAACTTCCAGTGGCTGGAGGCGCGGGCCGACGGCTTCCGCAACTGGATCGAGCCGGGCGTCAAGATCGCGCCCGAGACCCTCCTGATCGACAAGGCCTACATGCTCGAGCTCACCGCCAAGGAGATGACCCTCCTCGTCGGTGGCCTGCGGGTGCTGGGCGCCAACACCGGCGGCACGCAGCACGGCGTCTTCACCGACCGCCCGGGGGTCCTCTCGCAGGACTTCTTCCGCAACCTGCTCGACCTGGGCGTCTCCTGGAGCACCTCGTCCGAGGCCGAGGGCGTCTACGAGGGCCGGGCCGCCGACGGCACCGTCGTGCGCACCGCCACCGCGGCCGACCTGGTGTTCAACTCGAACTCCGTCCTGCGCGGGATCGTCGAGGTGTACTCGGCCGACGACGCGAAGGAGCAGTTCGTGCAGGACTTCGCCGCGGCCTGGGTCAAGGTCATGGAGCTGGACCGCTTCGACCTGCACGCCTGACCGCACACCCGGGGGCCGGCCGCAGGGCCGGCCCCCGGGGCCAGGCACGACGAGGGGGGCGCCCGGCCGGGCGCCCCCCTCGTCCGTCCCGGGGGCCGGACGGTGCCGGGATCAGGCGGTGCCGGCCACCACCGACTGCAGCTGCGGCACCAGCTCGGTGAGGGCGTAGTCGAGGCTCAGCACGGTCGACCAGGTGAAGGCCCCGGAGATGAGCTCGTCCTCGACGAACAGCACCCGGCCGTCGCGGACGACGTCCAGCGTCGGCCACAGCGCCAGGCCCTCGATCTCCGCGCGCATCTCCGGCGCGAACCCGACGTTCCAGATCAGCAGGTCACGGTCGAGGTCGTCGAGCAGCTCGTCGGAGACCACCAGCTCGCCGAACTCGTCGGCCCGGGCGTCGAGGTCCTCGGGCACCTGGAAGCCCAGCGACTCGAAGAACCGGCCCCGCGGGTCGGCCGAGGCGCGCACCACCGAGGAGCCCGGCTCGAAGCGCTCGGCGATCACCGTCTGCAGGCCGGCGAACGCCGGGTTGGCCGCGGCGACGTCGGCGAACCGCTGCTCGAGGCCCTCGACCAGCTCGGTGGCCCGCTCCTCCCGGCCGAGGGCCTTGCCGGTGACCCGGACGGACTCCTGCCAGGAGATCGCGTAGTCGGCGTACTCCTCGGTGGGCAGGACGACGGGGGCGATCTCGGACAGCTGCTCGTACTGCTCCTCCGTCGTCCCGTTGTAGAGGGAGATGATCACGTCGGGGTCGAGCGCGGCGATCTCCTCCAGCGGCGGGTTCTCCTCGTCGCGGACGCCGTCGTTGAGGACGACGGGCTCCCCGTCGCCGAGCTCGTCCTGGGCCCACGGCCACACCCCGTGCTCGTACTCGCCGTACCAGGGGCTCACCGCGACCGGGACGACGCCGAGGGCGAGGACGGCGTCCTGGTCGGACAGGCCGATGGTGACCACCCGCTGCGGCTCCTCCTCGATCGTCGTCTCGCCGTAGAGGTGCTCGATGGTGACGGGGAAGGCGCCGCCGAACGGCGACCCGGTCGCGGCGGCGTCCTCCCCGTCGTCCGACCCGCACCCGGTGAGGACGCCGCCCAGCGCCGCCACCACCGCCACCGCCACGCACCGGGTCCCCGGTCCACTCCGCACGTCGTCCTCCGTCTCGGCGCCCCCACCGTGAGGGCACTCAGGTGAGGCTCACCTAACCATGACGCGGGAACGGGTCCGGCCTCGTCCGGACCACGGGGCCGCCCTGGTCGCCGGCGGCCCCGCAGCCGGTGCCTCAGCCGGGGAGCGGGACGCTGCCGGTGAAGCAGAGCTCCTCCCGGGACACGCCCCACAGCCGGGCGACCTGCGACAGGTAGGGCTCGTCGGCCACCACCGCGTCCAGCGGGTGCACCCCGGCCGGCAGGTCCGCCGACGTGAGTGCCGCGGTGGCGATCCCGTAGGGCACGCCGGTCCCGACGGACATCGGCTCGGGCTTGCTGAGGCACCCGGTGTACTGCTGCACCCGGCGACCGTCGCGCTCCCCGGTCAGGAGGACGAAGTAGGTGGGCAGGTCCCCGCAGTCGGGGAACTCCGGGTCGTCGTCCGGGGTCGTCGGGACGCCGACGCCCTCGGCCACCCGGGTGATGGCGGCGGCCATGTCCAGGGCCCCGGACTCCAGGCCGGCGGCGACCTCGACGAGCAGCCGGGCCCGGCCCGAGCTCATCAGGCACACGCTCTGCGAGGAGCCGCGGGCGCCCAGGGTCCGCGGCAGCGTCACCGGCTCCGGGTGCCCGACCGAGTAGCCGGTCCCGCGGCCGAGCCCCGGCACGTCGAACCGCACGCGCTCGCGGGTGCGGCGCCGGCCGAGCTCACCGTCGACGTACACCGGCACGCTGTGCGAGAACTGCTCGAGGAGGTGCTCCAGCGCGGCGTACCCACCGCGTCCGCTGCTGCGCGCCTCCCCCGAGGCCCGCATCATGTCCCAGCCGCGGTGCACGTTGTCCAGCGTCCAGCCGACCGTCACGTCGTCGACCCGGTCCATGCCCTCGGCCGCGAGCCGGGCGAAGACGTTCATCAGCCCGGGGCTGGCGCCCGCGCCGATGACGGCGGCGACGCCGGCCTCACGGGCCCGCCCGTCGAGCGCCAGCATGTCGAGGGTCGGCTGGGCGTCGTCGCACAGGTCGAGGTAGCGGCAGCCCGAGTCGATCGCCGCCTCGAGCACCGGCACCCCGAACCGGGAGTAGGGCCCGACCGAGTTCTGCACGAGGTCGGCGCCGGCGAGCAGGTCCAGCAGCGCGGCGCGGTCGGTCACGTCGACCCGCCGCGACGTCGCCGGCTGCCCCAGGTCGCGCAGCTCGGCCGCCACCTCGGCGGCGCCGGCCTCGTCCAGGTCGGCGACCACGACCTCGTCGACGCGCTGCTCCGCGGCCAGGACGCGCAGGGCGGCACGCCCCATCCCGCCGGATCCACCGAGAGCGATGACGCGCATGTCGACTCCTGTCCTGTGGGCCTGCCCGGCCGCCGGGAGGACGGCCGCTCCGTCCTCGTGGGGTCACCGCCCGGGGGCGGCGCCGCCCTCCCAACCTGGTCGCCCGGAGGCCGGTGCGGCTTGGACGGACGTGCCGTCCTCTGCCGTGGGAGCGCCCGGGGCCCGACGGCCCGGCGCCCGCGGCCTCAGCGGAGGGCGGCGGCGCGGCGCAGGCAGTCGACGAAGAACGACACCATCGGCGAGTCCAGGTCGGGCCTGGTCGCGATGGCCAGCTCCGACAGCGGCGACGACTCGATGGGCAGGAACCGGACGCCGAGCGCCGGGGCACTGGTCGCCGACGCGGGGAGGATAGAGAGCCCGATGTCGGCGGCGACCAGGCTGAGGATCGTCTCGTGGTGGATGGCCTGCTGGACGATCTGCGGCGTCGCCTCGACCTCGGCGAACATCTCCAGCACCTGACCGACGAACCCGGGCATCGGCTGGTACGGGAACAGCACCAGCGGCTGCCCCACCAGGTCCTCGACGCCGACGCCGTCGCGCGCCGCGAGCGGGTGGTTGTCGGGCACCACGGCGACCAGTTCCTCGGTCAGGAGCGTCTCCAGGTGCAGGCCGGTCCCCAGCGCGGGCAGCCGGATCAGGCCGACGTCCAGGGTGCCGGCGTGCAGCGCCTCCACCTGCTCGCCGCTGGTCAGTGCCTCCAGCCGCACCTCGACGCCCGGACGGTCCTGCCGGAACGCGCGGATCGCCGGCGGCAGGACGGTGAAGTTGGCCGACCCCACGAACCCGACGCGCAGCCGCCCCCGCCGGCCGGCGTCGGCCTCGCGGGCCTCGTCGGCCGCCGCGTCCGCGGCGGCCAGGATCTCCCGCGCCCGCCGGAGGAAGAGCTCCCCGGCGGGCGTCAGGGTGGTCCTGCGCGTCGAGCGCTCCAGCAGCCGGACCCCCAGCGTGTGCTCCAGCTTCTGCACCTGGGCGCTGAGCGGCGGCTGCGACATGTGCAGCCGAGCGGCGGCGCGGCCGAAGTGCAGCTCCTCGGCGACGGTGACGAAGTACCGCAGTTGACGCAGTTCCATCTCAGCGGCTGCCGGGTCCGGGGTGCACGCAGAGCAGTCTCCCCGCACACCCCGGGGCCCGGCGTCCCCCTAGGCGGTGGTGACCGGCGACCCCGACTCGGCGTCGTGGGTCCCGGCCGTCCGCCACGTCTCGCGCAGGACCTTCTTCTGCACCTTGCCCGTGTGCGTCTTCGGGAACTCCGCCACCACCTCGACGTACCGGGGGACGGCGTACTTCGGCAGCTGCTCGCGCGACCACTCGACGAAGGCCGCGGGGTCGAGCTCCCGGCCCTCGTGGACGACGAGGAGGGCCTTGACCTCCTCCTCGGTGTGCTCCGAGGGCACCCCGATCACCGCGCTCTCGACGACGTCGGGGTGGGTGTCGAGCACCTCCTCGACCTCGAACGCGGAGATGTTCTTCCCGCGCCGACGGATCGCGTCCCGCTTGCGCCCGGCGAACGTCAGGTAACCGTCCTCGTCGAGGGACCCGAGGTCGCCGGAGTGGTACCAGAGGTTGCGCAGGACCTCCACGGTCGCCTCCGGCTCGTGGAAGTAGCGGGTCATCATCCCGTAGGCGTAGCGGGGCCGGGTGACGATCTCGCCGAGCTCGCCCGCCGGCACGGGGCGGTCGTAGTCGTCGACGACCTGGACCTCGTAGTGGCTGCAGGCGATGCCGCAGGTGCCCTCCCGCTGCTCGACGCCCTGCTCGCCCCACACGCCCTGGCCGCCCTCGGACGAGCCGTAGACGCGCCCGACGCTCAGGCCGAACCGGGTCTCGAACTCCCGCCAGAACGAGGGCGTCGGGGCGCTCCCGATCCGCCGGAGGGGGTTGTCGGCATCGGTCTCCCGTTCCGGCTGCTGCCAGAGGAAGGACATGACCGCGCCCATCATGGTCGTGAAGGTGGCGCCGTACTCGCGGATGTCGTCCCAGTAGCTCGAGACGCTGAACCGCGGCAGGATCGCGCAGGTCGCGCCGAGGTACAGGGCCGGCAGGAACGTCGCGACCGTGGCCTCGCCGTGGTACAGCGGGTAGGACGAGAAGGTCGTGTCGGTCTCGTCGAGGCCGTGGTGGAAGGCGACCTCCACGGCCGAGGCGATCGAGAAGTGGTGGCTCACCTCCACGGCCTTGGAGGGGCCGGTCGTCCCCGAGGTGAGCTTGAACATCGACGGCCAGCGGTGGTCGATGACGATCCCCAGCGGGGAGGCGTCGCTCGACTCGACGTCGGCCAGGAACAGCTCCCGGACGCGACCGGACCCGGCCTCGCCGCGGTTCTGCGGGTCGGTGCGCGCCACCACCTCGAGGGTGGGGACCTCGTCGAGCACGTCGTGGATCCGCCCGACGTAGTCGGCCGAGGTCACCACGACCTTGGTGCCCAGCCGGTCCAGCAGCCGGGCGAGACCGACGTCCCGGAACTCGGTGTTGATGCCGATGTGGATCGCGCCCAGCTTCGCCAGCGCCAGCCAGGTGACCAGGAAGTCGGGCTCGTTGGCCAGCATCTGGGCGACGACGTCACCCCGGCCGACGCCGAGCTCCTGCAGCGTCCGCGCGCGCCGGTTGGTCCGCTCGTCGAACTCGCGGTAGGTGATCGTCACGCCGGGCATGCGCAGCAGGACCTTGTCGCCGTACTGCTCCGCGCGCTGCGCGACGAGCGTCCCGAGGTCCCAGGGCCCGTCGCGCAGCCACTCCTCGACCGCATCCATCGTTCTGCTTCTCCTCTGTGGCGGGTGGGGTCGCCGGCCGCAGCCGCGCCGGCGTCGGGGGTGGGCGGTGCGGTCAGCCGCGCGGCGTGAAGCGCCAGTGCGTGCTGGCCTCGCCCTCGGACCGCGAGCGCTCCACGGTGACGACGACGTCGGCGTCGACCGTGCGCGCGACCGTGCTCCACGCGCGGGCGATGGCCTCCTCCATGCGGCGGGGCAGGGTCTCCCAGCCCTCGTACTGCGGGACCCGGAGCCGGGTGAACGTGTGGTCCAGCAGGACGGAGTCCCCGCTCTCCAGCTCCGTGAACTCGTCGCCGATGACGCCGAACGTGCGCTGGAAGAGGCCGGCCACCCGGCGCACGGGGTCGGTCTCCTCGTCGAGCCCGAACTCGCGCATGAGCGACCGCGCCCAGGCGACGAAGTTCTGGGTGAAGGACTTCTGCGCGATGTCCATCGCCACGTCCGGGCCCTGCATCGTCTCGATCTGCGCGAACCCGCCGACGGCGTACTCGGCGTTGTACTTGCGCAGCGCGGTGCTGCGCCGCTCCTGCGGCCAGGCCTCCTCGGCCCAGGCCGGCACCGGGCCCGGCAGGGGCGTCTCGATCGAGTAGTCGATGACCAGGCGCTCGTCCTCGGTGAGGTCGTGGTCGGCCTCCTCGAAGAAGCAGGCGTTGTACGGACCGCCGTCGGCGATCATGTCCGTGATCACGACGCGCAGGCGCGGGTTGCCCAGCAGCACGCCGTTGTTGGCGTGCCAGGCCCGGAAGTTCTGCCAGTGCAGCTCCATGTCGACGGCCACGGCCATCGGCGTCGGGAGGGTCGGCGACCCGGCGTAGGAGTCCGGCGGGTAGTAGAAGATCCACGCCCGGTGGCCCTCGTCGAGGTAGCCGGTCTCGATCCCGCCGACCATGTTGCTGAGGCAGTGGTACCCGGCCGCCAGCTGGGGGTGGGGCCAGTCGATGATCCCGAGCTTCTTCGCACCGTCGAGGAAGTGCGTCTCCTGGTGCTTGCGCATGAAGGCGAACTCGAGCTCCATGAGCTCGTCCATGCCGCGGTCGCGCTTGTAGATCATCCGGGTGGCGGAGTCGATGCCGAACCACACCTGGCTCGCGAGCAGTGCGTCCCGGGTCCAGCCCTTGGTGTGAGCGTTCACGCTGAGGTCCGTTCTGGATCGTCGTGGCGGATCGCCGGTCTTCCGCGGAGGACTGCGGGATCAGCGCCGCCGATTGCGGTGCAGGCGACTCTGGCAGCGCGATTCAGAGGCGTCCAGGACGACTTTCCTTCGAATTGGGCGTCGCATCGCTATCAATACAGCTCACCCCGGGAGCGGCCACCAGCGTGCGCAGAGGGCGGTCCCGAGGCCCGTCCCCCGGCGCGGCGCACCCGCTCGCCGCGTTGACCGGGACGGCGCGCTCCGGTACGCAGGCACTTCTGCCGGTCGGAGCCCTGGAGGGGTCGCAGTTGGACAGGACGTCGCTCCCCGTCTGGACCGAACGACCGGGGGTCCGGGCGGCCGAGGACCACCGCGACCAGTCCGAGCGGTTCGCCCCCGTGGAACCCCCTCGTCCACCCGCGGGCGCCCCCAACGTCCTGCTGATCGTGCTCGACGACATGGGCTTCGGGGCGTCCTCGGCGTTCGGCGGCCCCTGCCGGATGCCGGTCACCGACGCGCTCGCCGAGGGCGGGTTGCGCTTCTCGCGGTTCCACACGGCCGCGCTGTGCTCCCCCACCCGGGCCGCGCTCATGACCGGGCGCAACCACCACAGCGTCGGCATGGGCATGGTCCCGGAGCTCGCGTCCAACGCACCGGGCTACAACGGGCTGCGACCGCGCAGCGCGGCGACCATCGGCCAGATCCTGCTCGGGAACGGCTACGCGACGTCGGCGTTCGGCAAGTGGCACCAGACCCCGCCCTGGCACCAGACCCCGGCGGGCCCGTTCGACCACTGGCCCACCCGCGAGGGCTTCGACACCTTCTACGGGTTCCTCGGCGGCGAGACCGACCAGTTCACGCCCTCGCTGTACTCGGGCACGACCCCCGTGGACCTGCCGGCCGACCCCGGTTACCACCTCTCCGAGGACCTCGCGGCCCGCGCGATCGACTGGATCGACGACGTCACGCGCTACACCCCCGGGAGGCCGTGGTTCTCCTACCTGTCCTTCGGCGCCACCCACGCGCCGTTCCAGGTGCCGGAGGCCTGGCGGGACCGGTACCGCGGCGAGTTCGGGCACGGGTACCACGAGCAGCGCCACCGGACCCTCGCGAGGCAGAAGGAGCTCGGCGTCGTCCCGCCGGACACCGAGCTCTCCCCGTGGGCACCCGGCGTGCCCGACTGGGACGAGCTGACGCCGGCGCAGCGCGCGCTGTCGGAACGCCTCATGGAGGTCTACGCGGCCTTCGCCGAGCACACCGACGCCCAGATCGGCAAGGTCGTCGACCACCTGCGGGCCACCGGCCAGCTCGACGACACCCTCATCGTCTACGTCCTGGGCGACAACGGCGCGTCCGCGGAGGGCGGGCTGTACGGCACCCTCAACGAGATGGTGCCGTTCAACGGCCTCCCGGAGGACCACGAGCGGGCCGCCGAGGACCTCGACGTCATCGGCACCGGCGACAGCTACGCGCTCTACCCGGTCGGCTGGGCACTGTCCATGGACACCCCCTACCAGTGGACCAAGCAGGTCGCCTCCCACTACGGCGGCACCCGCAACGGGATGATCGTGCACTGGCCGGCCGCGATCGCCGACAGCGGCGCGATCCGGCACCACTGGCACCACGTGATCGACGTGCTGCCCACCGTGCTGGAGGCCGCCGGGCTGCCGCAGCCGGCGTTCGTGGACGGGGTCGCGCAGGGGCCCCTCGACGGGGTCTCGATGCTCTCGGCGATCCGGGACGCCGCCTCGCCCGAGGCCCGTACGACCCAGTACTTCGAGATGCTGGGCAACCGCGGCATCTACCACCGCGGGTGGACGGCGGTGACGGCGCACCGCGTCCCGTGGCTCACCGCGCGCGCGGAGCTCAACCCGCTGGCCGACGACGTGTGGGAGCTCTACGACACGACGACCGACTGGGCACAGGCCCGCGACGTGGCCGCCGAGCACCCGGAGGAGCTCGCCGAGCTGCAGGCGCTGTTCCGCGCCGAGGCCGAGCGGTGCGGGGTGTTCCCCATCGACGACCGGATGATGGAGCGGCTGGGCCTCGACGAGGGCGACCGGCCGGGCCTGGCGCTGGGCCGCTCGGTCACCTACGGGCCGCGCACGCGCCGGCTCCGGGAGGACGCCGTCCCCAGCGTCAAGAACACCTCGTTCTCCATCACGGCCGCGCTGCGTGCCACGGCCCGGCACTCGGGCGTGCTGGCCTCCCAGGGCGGGCGGTTCGCAGGCTGGACGCTGTTCGTGACCGACGGGCGCCCCGCCTTCGCCTACAACTGCATGAACCAGGAGATCACCTACGTCCGCTCCCCCCGCGAGCTCGTGGTGGGCGCGGAGAACCTGGTGACGGTGCGGTTCGCCTACGACGGCGGCGGGTTCGGGCTGGGGGGCGACCTGACCCTGGAGCTGGACGGCGAGCCGGTGGCCACGGGGCGCCTCGAGTGGTCGGTACCGGCCTACTTCTCCGAGGACCAGACCTTCAACGTCGGCATGGACCCCGAGTCGCCGGTCGTGCGCGACTACCCGCAGGGCCTCGCGAACGCCTTCGACGGGGAGATCCTGAGCGTCACGGTCACCCGCGGCGCGGACGGGCTCGACACGGACCCGGAGGCGCGGCTGCGGGTCGAGCTCGGCACGCAGTGACCACGGAGGGCCCCTCCGCCTGCTGCGCCGCGAGCCGTTCGCCCGGCGACACCACGACGGACGCGGCGCCGGCCGGGGGGCCCGCCGCGCTCGCCCCGGCCGGCCGGCGGTCGACGGTGCGCCAGGTGCGCATCCCCGGCGGCACGTCCCGGATGGGCGACGCGTTCGGCGAGGGCCATCCCGCCGACGGCGAGCAGCCCGTGCACGACGTCGTCCTGGAGCCGTTCTGGATGGACGCGACCGCGGTCACCAACGCCCAGTTCGCGACGTTCGTCAAGGCGACCGGGTACGTGACCGACGCCGAGCGGTTCGGCTCCTCGGCGGTGTTCCACCTGACCGTCGCCGACGCCGGGGACGTGCTCGGGCGGATGCCGGGAGCGCCGTGGTGGCTGGAGGTGCGCGGGGCGGACTGGCGGCACCCGGAGGGGCCGGGGTCCGGCATCGGGGAACGTCAGGCGCACCCCGTCGTCCACGTCAGCTGGGACGACGCCCGGGCCTACGCGGGGTGGGCGGGCAAGCGGCTGCCGACCGAGGCGGAGTGGGAGTTCGCCGCGCGGGGCGGCCTGCCCGGGGCACGGTTCCCGTGGGGGGACGAGCTGCGGCCGCGGGGGAAGTGGCTGCTCAACATCTGGCAGGGCCGGTTCCCGACCACGAACACGCTGGAGGACGGCTACCTCACGACCGGTCCGGCCAAGGCCTTCCACCAGAACCCCTACGGGCTGTGGTCCCTGGTCGGCAACGTCTGGGAGTGGTGCGCCGACTGGTTCTCCCCCACCGACTACGCCGAGCGCTCCCGGGCCGCCGCCGGGCGTCCGGTGACGGGCCCCCGCGGGCCGGCGACGGGTGAGGCGCGCGTGATGCGGGGCGGATCGTTCCTCTGCCACGACTCGTACTGCTACCGCTACCGGGTGGCCGCGCGGTCGTCGAACACCCCGGAGTCCAGCAGCTCCAACATCGGGTTCCGCTGCGCCAACGACGACGCCTGACCGCGCGACCGGGAGGCGGAACGGTCACCCGGTCGGGGTGAGGCCGCAGGCGGGCCCCCGCCGGAGGCTCGACGTCCACCCGGCCACCGGAGGCGAGGCATGACGGACCCCAGCCCATCCCGGCCACGCGCCGGCACCCCGCGGCCGGTGCGCGCCGCGACGTCCCGGCAGGCGGGGGCATCCCGGTGAGCGGGGTCGGCGTGCTCGCCGTCGGGCTGCTGCTGTGCCTCGCCGGCATGGTCTCGATCCACCTGACGGTCCTGGCCTCGGGCTTCGCGCTCGGCTGGCTGCTCGCCGAGGCCCTGGGTGGCTCGCTGGGCGTCGTCGCGATCGTCGCCGCCTGCGCTGCCGTCGTGGCCTGGGTGCTGGCGAGCCTCGTGTTCCGGGCGGCGCTGCTCGTGGTCGGCGCGATCGCCGGCGGTGTGATCGGGGCGAAGCTGTTCGGCCTGCTGCAGGGCGACGACGGCAGCGCCGTCCTGGCGGTCCTCTTCGTGCTCGCCGTCGCGGCCCTGAGCGGGCTGATCGCGCAGCGCTTCCGGGAGCGGGCGCTGATCTGGATGTGCGCGTTCGGTGGGGCCGGTCTCGCACTGAGCGGCCTGGCCCGGATCTGGCCGGACACCCTGGGGTTCCTGCGGGTCCCCGACACCACCGCCGAGGCGGTGGTCGGCGCCGCCGCGTGGATCGTCCTGGGAGTCCTCGGCTGGTCGGTGCAGCGCCGCCGGGTCGACCGGAGGCGCGGGCTCCCCGCACCGAGCCGGACCCCATGACGGAACACCCGGTCCGAGGCCGGACGGGCTGGCGGCGACGCCGCTCGGTGATCACTCCCCGGCCACGCACCGGGGACGATGGTCAGCTCGCTGACCTGCGCAGATGCTCCCCCGACTGGACTCGAACCAGTAACCCTGCGATTAACAGTCGCATGCTCTGCCAATTGAGCTACGGGGGATGGGCGGGAGCGACCCGCGCGCCTGACGAGAGTAGCGCATGGGCCGGCGGCGCCCGCGCAGGCACCCCGGCGCGCGGCGGCCGCCCGGCGTACGGTGATCACCGATTCCCTGAGCCCCCTGGAGGCCCACCGTGGCGAAGATGTCCCTCCTCGTCGGCTTCGGCGCCGGTTACGTCCTCGGCGCGCGCGCCGGGCGCGAGCGCTACGAGCAGATCCGTCGCCTGTGGTCGCAGGCCAAGGAGGACCCGCGCCTGCAGGAGGTCGCCGGGATGGCCCAGGCGCACGCCGACTCGGTGGTGAACTCCGTCAAGGCCCGCATGGGCACCGAGACGCCGCGCTGACCCGGCCGTGGGGCGCTGAGCTCCGGCGTCAGTCCGGCTGCTCGGCGGCGACGACCTCGGCCAGCTTCCGCCGCGCCGCCTCCCGGGCGGCGGGGTCGGTGCGGTCGGCGTCGTCGTCGAACACGACGCTCCACTCCCGCGCGGCCTGACCGGGCACGCGGCGGGCAACCAGCAGCACCGCTCCCCCACCGGGCAGCGGGGAGCGGCGGCTGTCCACCACCGTCTCGTCCACCCGCCGTCGCACCACGGCGGGCAGGTCCCCGGCGTCGGCGAGCGCGTGCCGCTGCGCCGGCTGCCGCGCCCGCACGCCCGGCTCGACCTCGGCGAGCGGGACGACGCTGAAGCTGCCGCCGCCGTCCGTCGTCGCCGCCCAGCGGGCCGAGCCGACCTCGTACCAGGGCAGCACGCCGACATCGGCGGCCGCGTCGAGGGCCAGCCCGGCCGGCACGCGGCGCAGCCCGCGGGACGTGGCGACCAGCCAGCCCTCCCCGCGGACCAGCTCGCCCCAGGCGAGCACCCGCTCGTCGGGATCCGGCGAGGCCAGGACGACGGCGCGCACGATCTCGGGCGGCCGGGCGAAGCGCTGCCGCACCCGCTCCCGCAGGCCCATCAGTCCAGCCCGCCGATCGCCCGCTTCCGCAGCGAGATGGCCTGCTGCTCGAGGGCGAGGAGCTGGCCGAACACCTTCATGTACTCGTCGCCGGCCTCGACCGGGTTCATCCGCTGCAGCCGGCCCTTGAGCGTGGCGACCTGCCGGACGACGTGCATCTCCTCCAGCCGGGCGAGCACGGCCAGCACGTAGCCGCCGTCGGCCTCCCCGACCGAGCGCAGCGGCTCGACCGCCAGCGCGGTCAGCTGCGCGCGGGCCGTCTCCCGGGGGCAGTGCGCGGCCACCTCGTCCAGCCAGGCCGGGCCCGACACCTGGGTGGCCGCCGCTCCCCCGGCCTCGGCGACGGCGGCGGCGACCGCGGCGAGGTCGGGGTCGGTGTAGGCCTCGGCCGGGATGGCGTCGAAGGACGGGCCGGCCAGCTCCGGCACCTGCAGTGCCGCCTTGACCGCCTCCCGCTCCACCTCCAGCGCGAGGTCGTCCGGGGTGCGCTTGGGGGTGCGCGGCCGGCCGCGCTGAGGGGCGTCGCCGCCGCCCATGAGCCGGCGCACCCGCTCCATGACCTCGGACTCGTCGGTGTCGCCGATCAGCGCGGCCAGGCGGCGGGCGTAGGCCGGGCGCAGCGCGTGGTCCTTGACCTGGGCCAGCAGCGGCGCCGTCCGGTCCAGCGCGGCGACCCGCCCCTCCACGGTCTCCAGGTCGTACTCGGTCAGCAGCGTGCGCAGCACGAACTCGATCAGCGGCGTGCGCCGGGCGACCAGGTCGCGGACGGCGGCGTCACCCGAGGCCTGCCGCAGCTCGCACGGGTCGCGGCCGTCGGGCTCGACGGCGACGAAGGTCTGCGCGACGAACCGCTGGTCCTCCTTGAAGGTCTTCATGGCCGCGGCCTGGCCGGCGGCGTCGCCGTCGAAGGTGTAGACGACCTCCCCGCGGAACTCGTCCTGGTCCATGAGCAGCCGGCGCAGCACGCTGATGTGCTCCGGGCCGAACGCGGTGCCGCAGGACGCGACCGCCGTCGTCACGCCGGCGAGGTGGCAGGCCATGACGTCGGTGTAGCCCTCGACGACGACCGCCTGGTGCCGGCGGGCGATGTCCCGCTTGGCCCGGTCCAGCCCGTACAGGACGGTGCTCTTCTTGTAGAGCGGGGTCTCCGGGGTGTTGAGGTACTTGGGGCCGGGGTCGTCGTCCATCAGCTTGCGGGCGCCGAAGCCGATGACGTCGCCGGTGATGTCGCGGATCGGCCAGACCAGACGCCGGTGGAAGCGGTCGATGAGCGTGCCGCGGCTGGACTCCTTGGCCAGGCCGCCGGTGACCAGCTCCTCCTGGCTGTAGCCCTTCGCGCGCAGGTGCCGGGTCAGGGCGTCCCAGCCGCCGGGGGCGTAGCCGCAGCCGTAGTCCAGCGCCACCTGCCGGTCGAAGCCGCGGTCGGCGAGGAACTGGCGGGCGGGCGCGGCCTCGGGCGTGCGCAGCTGCTCGGCGTAGAACTCGGCGGCCGCGGTGTTGGCGGCCACCAGCCGAGCCCGCTGCCCGGCGTCGCGCCGGTCGGGGGCGCCGGTGGGTCGGCCGCCGTCGTCCTCGTAGTGGAGCTGGACGCCGGTGCGCCCGGCCAGCAGCTCGACGGCCTCGCTGAAGGTCAGGTGGTCGACCTTCTGGATGAAGGAGATGACGTCGCCGCCCTCCCCACAGCCGAAGCAGTTCCCGGTGAGGATGTTGTCCTCGAGCGTGAAGGCATGCGTGCCGGGGACCTCGGCGCAGAAGACCTCCTCGACCCGATCGCTCCACTCCACCGACTGGACGACCCACTCATCGGGGTCGCGGGGCCGCGGTGTCGCGCCGGGCGCTCCGGCGCCGACCAGGTCGCGGGACCGGCTCCCGATCAGCGAGCGGACGAGGCGGTCCCCCGCCAGCAGCCCGGCGGTCAGGACCTCACGCGGACCAGCGGCCGAGGAGACGAACCACCGGTGCTCGTCCGTCGCGTAGAGCTCTTTCACCCGCCCGTTCCGGGTCACGGTAAGGCGCATGAGCCGCTGCACGCCGTAAGAACGGAAGGGCGCCTCCACCCAGCCACCGTTGCCGGCGAGCACACGCACGGTCCGGCCGGCGAGCTCCCGGATCGGCACGACGCCGTCCTCGGTGAGCACGCCGGTCTCCCCCGCCAGGCAGTGGTAGAGCCCGCGCGAGGGGGTGACGTGGAACGACGGCGACTTCTCGTCGTGGAACGGGCACAGGCCCTTCAGGCTGCCCCCGCCGGCCCGCTTGAGCTGCAGGTGCTCGCCGACGACCTCGTCGATGCGGCTGCGCTCGCGGACGGCGGCGATGTCGGCGGCCCGGATGCGGCCGCGGCCGGCCATCAGCTGCTCCCCGCCACGGCACCGCCGGCGACGATCGCGCCGGTCGCCGCCGACTGGTTCCGACGGGTGACCACCAGCTCCAGCCAGAGCAGGAAGACCTGGTGGTCCAGGGGCACCGCCTCGTCGCAGTCCAGCGTCGGGCGCGGCGACCAACCGCCGGTCGAGCCGCTCTCCGCGACGGTCCGCCCGCCGCTGGTGAACCGGTGGGTGCCCTTCCACGTCGACAGGCCGCTGATCACCACGGGCGTGCCCTCGAGGTCGGCCTCCCAGGTGCCCTTCCAGAACGAGGTCTGCCGCGCCCGCAGCCGGGCGGCGCCCTCGGGCTCGGCCGACCAGCGGCCGGTCAGCTCCCGCTTCTGCCTCGCGAACACCCACTCGCGATCGCCGACGACGGCCGTGGCCGACTCCTTCCAGTTCGACGCCCGCAGCTGCGCCACGACGGCGCCGTCCCGCAGCACGGGCAGCACGCCCTTCTCCACTCCCGCCGAGCCCGCCCGGCCCAGTTCCAGCACGTGCCCTCCTCAGCCGATCCCCGGCGCCCCGGCCACGCTCTCACCGGTCGCCCGGTACAGGAGGTAGGCGGCGGTCTCGCGCAGGATGTAGGAGAACTGGGTGGTGCGGGTCTGCACGGCCGGGCCCTGCCGGGTCGGCGAGCTCTCCGCCTCGATGCCGGCGTCCTCGGCCATCCGCTCCGCGCGCATGGCGTGCCACGGGTCGGTGACCAGCACCGCGCTGTGCATGCCCTGCTCGTCGAACACCCGGGCCACCGCGCGCATGCTCTCCAGCGTGTCCACGCCCTCGGGCACGGCGAGCAGCGCGTCGCGCGGCACCCCGCCCTCCTCGGCGAGGTACTCGCGGCCGGCCTCCGCCTCGGTGGTCACGTCACCGTCGGCCTTGCCGCCGACGGTGACGATCAGGGGCGCGACGCCGTCCTCGTAGAGCCGCAGGGCGTGCTCGAGCCGCGCCTCGAAGATCGACGACGGGGTGCCGTTGTACTGGGCAGATCCCAGCACCACGATCGCGTCGGACGCCGGCCGGCTGTCGTGCCGGGCCGTCCACCAGATGGCGACGGCGGTGGACGCGACCAGCAGCAGCACGGCGAGGACGGCGGCGCCGACGAACCGCGCCACCAGGCTCCGCACTCGCACCCCCACGGGTCATGGGTACCACGCGGCCCCCGCGGTGCGGCGGACCCGCCCGCTGACCCGTGGACAGGCCCGGCCACGCCCCCGCGGGGCCCCTTTCCGGGCGGCGCCCGGACGACGCAGCGCCGCGCGACCGGAGGGGTCGCGCGGCGCTGCGGGGAGCGGAGGGGCTCAGAAGATGGACGCGCCGTCCCCGCCGCAGATCCGCCAGCCCTTGTCCTCGGTGACGAAGAAGTTCGCCTCCTGGGACTGGCCGCCCACGGTGATCGTGGCGTTGACGTTCTTGCCGCTCAGCGCACCCTGCGTGGCGTCGGTGACGTCGTTGACCTCGACCGTGATGTCGCCGGGGGGCAGGAACCCGAACCCGGAGGCGATCTCGGACTCCGACGTGCCGCGGGCCAGGTCCTCGCAGACGAGGTCGAGGGCGCCCTCGGCGTCCCGCTCGGAGATCTGCTGCACGAACTGCTCGACGGCGCCCTCGGGGCTGTTCGCGCCCCGCCCGCTGACCAGGATGAACCCGACCACCGCGAACACCACGGTGGCCAGGACGACGATCGCGCCGACGATCTTGCCCGTCATCCACGGCGGGGACGGCTGCGGCGAGCGGTAGTTCGGGAAGCCGACGGCCAGCGGGCCACCCTGCAGCGACTGGGCCTGCGCGGGCGTCGGGGCGTACTGCGGCTGGGGCGCCAGCTGCACCTGGCCCGGGAACCCGATCTGGGTGGGTGCGGCGGGCGGCTGACCCCCACCGGGCACGGCGGGCGGCTGCGGGTACGGCGGCTCGGACAACGGATTTCCTCTCACACGGGCGCCCCGGGACACGGTCCGTCCCGCGGGCGGCGCCATGGTGGCAGCCCCCGCCGCTGCTGAGAAGGGATCCGCTCGCCGTCCCCGCGCGCGTGTCGCGGACCACGGCGGTGCGCCGCGGTCCGCCCGCCGGTCAGCCGTCGATGCCGCAGACCCGCGGGCCGTCCTCGGGGACCACCGTGACAGTGGCGGTGCTGCCGTCGGCCCACTCCACGGTCACGTGCCGGACCGACTCGCCGTCCTCCTCCGCTTCGGTGGAGCCGGTGACCTCCGGGTCGCTGCCCAGCAGGTAGTCGCCGCCGGGCTCGGTGTCGGCGAGCCGGGCGCGTTCGGCGAGGCACAGCATCTGCGTGGCGGTGTCGAGGTCGCCGTCGGCCAGGGACGCGTAGAAGACGGTGACCGCGGCGGTGGCCCGCTCGTCCGGTGACCCCTTGACCACGGGCAGGAGCAGCACCATCGCGACGCCGACCACGATCGTGGCCAGCATGATGCCCAGCAGCAGCCCGTTGCGGTTGCGCGGCCGGGCGGTGTGCAGCTGCTCGGGCCCCTCCTCGTAGAGGAAGGGACCCTCCGGGGGCGCGCTCACCCGCCACCGACCAGGAGCTCGGCGCCGGCTGGGGGCCGGGGGTCGTCGCGGTCGGCGAGCCAGCCCTCGGGCAGCGCCACCGGCCGGGGCGGGCTGGTGCGCCCGCGCGGCCCGCCGAGGACGACGGCCGGGTAGGGCTGGTCGGGGATCTGCGCGAGCAGCCCCGCCAGCTCCTCCAGCGAGCTCACCATCGCCAGCGCCCGGCGGACGTCGGAGCCGACCGAGAAGCCCTTGAGGTACCAGGCGACATGCTTGCGGAAGTCGGTGCAGCCGTGCAGCTCCCCCTGCCCGGCCGACAGCAGCTCGGCGTGCCGCTGCATGACCGCCGCGACCTCGCGCAGGGTCGGCAGCGCGCGCTCGGACCGGCCGGCGAAGGCCGCGGCGAGGTCGCCGAACAGCCACGGCCGGCCCAGGCAGCCGCGGCCGATGACGACCCCAGCGCAGCCGGTCTCGGCGACCAGCCGCAGGGCGTCGTCGGCCTCCCAGACGTCGCCGTTGCCCAGCACCGGGATGCCGACGGTCTCGACCAGGCGCGCGATCGGCGCCCAGTCGGCGGTGCCGCTGTAGAGCTGGTCGGCGGTGCGGCCGTGCAGCGTGATCGCGGCGGCGCCCTCGTCCTGGGCGATGCGGCCGGCGTCGAGGTAGGTGACGTGCTCGGCGTCGATGCCGATGCGGGTCTTGATCGTCACCGGGACGTCGCGGGCCGCCCGGACCGCCGACCGCACGATGTCGGCCAGCAGCCGTCGGCGCCACGGCAGCGCGGAGCCGCCGCCCTTGCGGGTCACCTTGGGTACCGGGCAGCCGAAGTTGAGGTCGATGTGCGCCGGGCGGGTGCCGGCGACCTGCTCGTCGACGAGCATCTCCACCGCCCGGCCGACGGTCGCCGGGTCGACGCCGTACAGCTGCACCGAGAAGCCGGCCGCCGCCTCCTCGGGGGTGGCCTGCACCATCTGCAGGGTCTTGGCGTTGCGCTCCACGAGCGCCCGCGTGGTGATCATCTCGCAGACGTAGAGGCCGGCCCCGAACTCACGGCACAGGGTGCGGAACGCGGGGTTGGTGATGCCGGCCATCGGCGCGAGCACCACGGCGGGGTCGACCGTCAGCGCCCCCAGTCGCAGCGGCGGCAGCGCCGTCAGCGGCTCGAGGGTGGTGGTCACGCCCCCCAGGGTAGGCGGGCCGGACCCGCGCCCCCGACGGCCCCGCCGCACGGACCCGGCCGCGCCCCGCGCAGGAGCGCGGTCCCGCCCGGGTCGGGACGGCGTCCCGCACCGGGGCAGGACGCCGTCCCGGACGGGGTCAGCAGCCGGGCAGGCGCGCCGCGAGGTAGGACTCGACCTGGTCGAGGGCCACCCGCTCCTGGCTCATCGAGTCGCGCTCGCGGATGGTCACCGCGTGGTCGGTGAGGGTGTCGAAGTCGACGGTGAGGCAGAACGGCGTCCCGACCTCGTCCTGGCGGCGGTACCGGCGGCCGATCGCGCCGGCGTCGTCGAAGTCGACGTTCCAGTTGCGCCGCAGCTGCGCGGCCAGGTCGCGGGCCTTGGGCGACAGGTCGGCGTTGCGCGACAGCGGCAGGACGGCGGCCTTGACCGGCGCGAGCCGCGGGTCCAGCCGCAGCACCGTGCGGGTGTCCACGCCGCCCTTGGCGTTGGGCGCCTCGTCCTCGGTGTAGGCCTCGACGAGGAACGCCATCAGCGAGCGGGTGAGGCCGGCGGCCGGCTCGATGACGTACGGCGTCCAGCGGGTGTTGCTGGCCTGGTCGAAGTAGGACAGGTCCGTGCCCGAGTGCTGGGTGTGCGTGGACAGGTCGAAGTCCGTGCGGTTGGCGATGCCCTCCAGCTCACCCCACTCCGAGCCCTGGAAGCCGAAGCGGTACTCGATGTCGACGGTGCGCTTCGAGTAGTGGCTCAGCTTCTCCTCCGGGTGCTCGAAGTGCCGCAGGTTGTCCGGCGAGATGCCCAGGTCGGTGTACCAGCGGGTGCGCTCGTCGATCCAGTACTGGTGCCAGGTCTCGTCGGTGCCCGGCTCGACGAAGAACTCCATCTCCATCTGCTCGAACTCGCGCGTGCGGAAGATGAAGTTGCCCGGGGTGATCTCGTTGCGGAACGACTTGCCGATCTGACCGATCCCGAACGGCGGCTTCTTGCGCGCGGCGCCCATGACGTTGGCGAAGTTCACGAAGATGCCCTGCGCGGTCTCCGGGCGCAGGTAGTGCAGCCCCGACTCGTCCTCGACCGGGCCGAGGTGGGTCTTCAGCATCATGTTGAAGTCGCGCGGCTCGGTCCACGCGCCCTTCGTGCCGCAGTTGGGGCAGGAGATGTCGGCCAGGCCGTTCTCCGGCGCCCGGCCCTTCTTCTCCTCGAACGCCTCTTCGAGGTGGTCGGCCCGGAAGCGCTTGTGGCAGCTCTGGCACTCGGTCAGCGGGTCGGTGAAGACGCCGACGTGGCCGGAGGCCACCCAGGTCTGGCGCGGCAGGATGACCGAGGAGTCCAGGCCGACGATGTCGTCACGGCTCTGGACGACGGTCCGCCACCACTGCTTCTTGATGTTCTCCTTGAGCTCGACGCCCAGGGGCCCGTAGTCCCAGGCGGAGCGGGTGCCGCCGTAGATCTCGCCGGAGGGGAAGACGAACCCCCGGCGCTTGCAGAGGTTGACCACCTTGTCGAGGCGGGCGGGGTCGTGCTTGGTCGGGCTCTCGGCCACGGGCTCTCAGGCTCCATCCGGCTGGCGGTCGGCGGTTGACCCGTCCACGGTAGTCGCGCGCCGCGCGGGCTCCGGGGACCCGGTCAGGGCGCGGTGAGGAACGCTCCCGGCTCGTCGACGGCGTGCACCCAGACCGGCGCGCCGGCGATCTTCACCTCGGCCGCGGACAGCGCCCGCCGGTAGGCGCCGACGCCGTCCCACACGGTCACCAGCGCCCACAGTCCCGGTTCCTCGGCGGCCTCGCCGGCGTGGCCGGCGCGGAAGCCCGGCCGCGCGGACAGGGCGGCCAGCAGGGTGGCGACGTCGGCGCCGAACCCCGGGACGTCGGCCGGCACGCGCAGCCGTGTCACCGCGAACACCGCGCACCCCCTCCCCGGAGGGCCCGTCGCGGGCCCCGCGGCATCGTCGCAGACCGGGCCCGCCCGGACGTGCGACGGCCGGCCCCCGCGTGCGCGGGGACCGGCCGTCGTGCGGGCCTCAGGCCCGGCCCGTCACAGTGTGCCGAAGGTGTGCACCAGCAGGTTGGAGCCCACGAACATCGCGATCTGCACGCTGCCGCCGCCGCTGAGCGTGATCTCGACGACGACGACGTCGGACTGCGTCTCCGCGTCGTACTCGACGGTCACCAGGTTCGCCTCGGTCGGCGTCTCGCCCTCGAAGACGTTGGTGTGCACGTAGCCGACCAGGTACTCCTCCGGCGTGAGCCCGGCGCTCGCCGCACCCTCGGCGGCCGAGGCCTGCAGGCCCGGGTCGGTCAGCGCCCACGCGGTGGCGGTGTCGGCCTGGGCGATCGCGACGATCCACTGCGCCGCCACGTCCACCGAGCCGGCGTAGGTCTCGGTGACGTCACCGCCGCTGCTCGGCGGGTCCATCGGCGTGTCGGGCATCTCGGCGCCGGTGGGCAGGTCGACGGGGTCGTCGGACCCCATCTCCGAGCCCATCTCCTCGACGGCCATCGAGGTCACGGCGGCGCTGGTGGTGCTGCTGGCGGCCGTGTTCGAGTCGTCGTCGTCGCGGAGCAGGAAGAACAGCAGGACGCCGACGCCGGCGAGCACCACCACCGCGGCGGTGATCACCCACGGCAGGACGCTCTTCTTCTGCGGCGGCGGGGCGCCGTAGCCACCGAACCCGGGACCGCCGGGGCCGCCGAAGCCCGGACCGCCGAACCCGGGGCCGGGCTGGCCGTATCCACCCGGCTGGCCGTACTGGCCGGGACCGGGCTGCCCGTACTGGCCGGGGCCGGGCTGGCCGTACTGCCCGGGCGCGCCGTACTGGCCGCCGTACTGACCTGGGGGTTGAGTCATGGTGCTTCTCTCGTCTCGGTCGGCCGGGGCGGCAGGCCCCGGGAGCGAGCAGCAAGGTAGCCACGCGCGCGGGCTGCGCCTACCGCTTCGTGCGCGCCGGTTGTCACAGGTACGTCACGAACCGTCGCGGGCGTCCCCGCGGGGCGGGAGCGCCGGGGCAGGCTGGGGCGTCCGCGGCGGCGAGGGCGCTGGTCGGCGTCCGCCCTGCTCCCTACACTCCGCCGACGACCGCATCCCGGTACCGGCTCCGACGGGCGACCGGGCAGCGGCACAGGAGGGACGTCAGCACGTGGAACTGGAACAGTTCGGCCCGTACCGCATCGAGGCCATGCTCGGCCGGGGCGGGATGGGCGAGGTCTACCGCGCCTACGACACCGAGCACGACCGCGTGGTCGCGCTGAAGGTGCTCTCGGAGGCGCTCGCCGCCGACAGCGGCTACCGGGAGAGGTTCCGCCGCGAGGCGCACCTCGCGGCCCGGCTCAACGAGCCGCACATCGTGCCGATCCACCGCTACGGCGAGATCGAGGGCCGACTGTTCCTCGACATGCGCCTGGTCCCCGGCCGCGACGTCGCCGCCGTGCTGGCCGAGGAGGGGGCGATGGACCCCGCCCGCGCGGTGTCCATCGTCAGCCAGACCGCCCGCGCGCTGGACTCCGCGCACGCCGACGGCCTGGTCCACCGCGACGTCAAGCCCTCCAACGTGCTGGTGACCGGCAGCGGCGACGACGAGTTCGTGTACCTCGTCGACTTCGGCATCGCCCGGTCGACGTCCGACACCGGCGGGCCCGCGCTCACCCAGACCGGCGCCGCCCTCGGGTCCTTCGACTACATGGCGCCCGAGCGCTTCCTCGAGAAGCCGATCGACAAGCGCGTCGACGTGTACGCGCTGGCGTGCGTCCTCTTCGAGTGCCTGACCGCCCGCCGGCCCTTCACCGGCGACGGGCTGGCCACCCTCATGTACGCGCACCTCAACACCGAGGCGCCCGTCCCCTCCGCCGTGCGTCCGGGGCTGCCGGCCAAGCTCGACGCGGTCGTCCGCCGCGGCCTGGCCAAGGACCCCGACGAGCGCTACGCGACGTGCGGTGAACTCGCCGCCGCGGCCCGGGCCGCGCTGCGCGACTCCGGTGTCGCCGAGGCCGTCATCCCCGCCGCGCCGCCCACCTCGCTGACCCCGCTGCCTGTGCGGCCGCAGACGGTCGGCTTCTCCAACCCCGGTCCCGGCGGGTACGGGCCGCCGTCCCAGCCCGGCACCGGTGGCTACCCCGTCGCGGGCACCGGCCGTCCCACGCCCCCGCCCACCGGCGGCTACGGCCCGCCGTCCCACCCCGGCCCGCCCGGGTTCCCGCCGCAGCAGCAGCCCGGACGCCCGACCGGCTACGGCCCGACCGGTCCCGGCGGCCCGGTCGGACCCGGCGGCCCCGGTGGACCGGTGACCAGCGGCGGGTACGTCGGCGGCGGCGCCTCCCCGTCGGGCAACCGACGCAAGAACAACAAGCTGCCGCTGGTGCTCGGCGGCGTCGCCGTCCTCGTCGTGCTGGCCGTCGTCCTCGTCATCGCGCTGTCCGGGGGCGACGACAAGGGCGGCGGCGGGACGGCCGGCGGCACCACCCCGCCCCCGGTCACCACCACGCCCCCGAGCACCACGCCGATCACCACGACGCCGGGTGGGGCGAACGGGAACGACGACGAGGACACGCTGCGCTCGATCATCCCGGGCGGCTTCGTCAGCGACGACTGCACGACCGGCGAGGAGACGACCGACGGCGCGCTCGCCGTCCTGGTCTGCGGTGCCAGCAGCAGCCAGCCGGGGCCGAGCGGCTCGGTCTTCTACCTGTACGAGGACGAGTCCACGCTCGACGACGTGTTCCTCGCCGACGTGCAGCGCAACGGGATCCCCCCGCTGGCCGAGGGTGCCAGCTGCCCGTCGACCCAGGGCTACGGCTACTACACGATCAACCAGCAGCGGGCGGGCCGGCTGGCCTGCTACGTCAAGGACGGCGACGCCCTGCTGATCTGGACCCAGGACGACGCCGGCGCCGAGGGCCTGGTGGCGATCGAGGGTGGGGGCGAGGCCGGCCTCACCACGCTCTACGACTGGTGGCGGTCGCAGGCCAACAGCGACTTCGGCACCCCCTGACCCACGACGAGGGCCCCCTCTCCTCCCCGACCGGGAGGAGAGGGGGCCTTCGTCGTGCCCGGGGGACCCGGGTCAGGCGGTGGCGAGCGCCGCCGCCGCGAGCGCGTCGAGCCGCTGCGCCACCTGCTCGGCGGTGGCCGGCCGCTGGCCGACCGGGGCCAGGCAGTCGCTGATGAGGGCGGCCTCCTCGTTCGTCAGGCCGCTGGCGAGCGCCGGTTCGGCGCTCATCACCCGGCGGATCGCCAGCAGCGGCTCGCTGTCGGGCAGCTCGCCGTAGAGGCCGTTGCCGGTCAGCGCGCGGTGCAGGGTGGCCCCGAGGGCGAACACCTCGGTGGCCCGGGAGGGCCGGTCCCCGCGCAGCAGCGCCGGGTCGAGGTACTCCACCGACGCCGCGCTGGCCATGCCGGTCAGCGTGACGCCCGGGGTGAGGAAGCGGGCCAGCCCCAGGTCGGAGAGCTTGCCGCCGTCCTCGGTGAGGAGGATGTTGGCCGGCTTGAGGTCCCCGTGGGTGAGCCCGGCCTCGTGCAGGGCGTGCAGCGCGTGGGCCGCGTTCGCGACCGCCCGCAGCACCTCCCCGCGGTTGAGCGGCCGGGCCGGCGCGGCCAGGGAGCCCAGCGGGCAGTACTCCATGGCGTACAGGAAGCTGTCCTGCAGCACCGCGTCGTAGACCCGCACCAGGTAGGGCGAGGTCACCTGCGCGAACGCGCGCAGCTCCCGCACCCCGCGCTCGTAGGCCTGCTCGCTGTGGCTGCCGGTGAAGACCTTGACCGCCACGTACTCGTCGGGCAGACCGAGGCGGGCCGGCGGCCGGGCCAGGTAGAACCGGCCGTTGTTGCCCTCGCCGAGGACCCGGATCACCTGGTAGTCCGCGATCGTGGCAGGCGCCGCGCCCGCCAGGCCGACGGCATCCATGCAAGTACCTCCAAGAGCTGTGCTGCCCCCGGCAGGGCCGGGGCGCCGCCGGTGCGGCAGCGCGTCAGTGTGCACGCGCCCGCCCCCCGCGGGAAGGCGATCGCTCCCGGTGGGACGAGTCACCTCGACCGCGCGCGGGAAACCGCCACCGGGACCGGCCCCCGGCTAGCATCCGCGCCCGGCGCAGGCCTGCTGCGACGTCGCGCCGAGCACCCGCTCTCCTCTCCCTCACGGTCCCGGCAGCACGGGGCCGTCCGCGCATCCGGAGCACCTGTGGACCACACCGTCGGTGAGATCACCGCGTACGTCTTCCTCGACCTGGCGGTGATCATGGTGGTCGCCCGGCTCATGGGCCGGCTGGCCGTCGCGGTGGGGCAGCCCGCCGTCATGGGCGAGATCGTCGCCGGCATCCTGCTCGGCCCGACCCTGCTCGGCGCCCTGCCCGGCAACCTCGACGAGCTGCTGTTCCCCCCTGACGTCCGCCCGTACCTGCAGGTGCTGGCGCAACTGGGCCTGGTGCTGTTCATGTTCCTGGTCGGCCTGGAGGTCGACCTGTCGTTCATCCGGGGCCGGGAGCGGATCGCCGTCTCCGTCTCGATGTCGTCGATCCTGCTGCCGTTCGCCCTCGGCGTGCTGCTGGCGACGCTGCTGTACAGCCGGCACGACGTCTTCACCGACGACGACGGCGTGACGAGTGCGATCGAGTTCGCCGGCTTCGCGCTCTTCATGGGCGTGGCCATGTCGATCACGGCGTTCCCGGTGCTGGCCCGGATCCTCGCCGAGCGCAACATGCACAAGATCCCCACCGGGGTGCTCGCGCTGGCCTGCGCCGCCGTGGACGACGTCCTGGCGTGGGCCCTGCTCGCCGTCGTCGTCGCCGTGGTGTCGGCCGGCAGCGTCGGGGGCGTGCTGGGCATCCTGCTGTGGTCGCTCGTCTTCGCGCTCGTCATGTTCCTCGTGGTCAAGCCGCTCCTGAAGCTGCTGGTGACCCGGTACGAGCGGTTCGGCCGGCTGACCCCGGAGATGCTCGCCGTCGTCCTGATCGGCATCCTCGGCAGCGCATGGGTGACCGAGGAGATCGGCATCCACTTCATCTTCGGCGCCTTCGTCTTCGGCGTGGTCATGCCGCGGCAGGGCGCTGCCGCGCTCAACCACGCCGTCATCGACCGCCTCGAGCAGGTCAGCGTGCTGCTCCTGCTGCCGGTCTTCTTCGTGGTGACCGGCCTGGGCGTGGACGTCGGCGCGATCGACCTGACCGGGCTGGGCGAGCTGGCGCTGATCCTCCTGGTCGCGATCTCCGGCAAGTTCCTCGGCGCGTTCGCCGCCGCACGCGCGCAGCGGGTCCCCCGCCGGCAGGCGACGGCGCTCGGGGTGCTGATGAACACCCGCGGGCTGACCGAGCTGGTCATCCTCAACCTCGGCCGGGAGAACGGGGTGCTCGACGACCAGATGTTCACCCTCATGGTGATCATGGCGGTCGTGACCACGGTGATGACCTCGCCGCTGCTGAACCTGATCTACCCGAAGCGGATCCTCGAGCGCGACATCGCCGCCGCCGAACGCGCCGCGCTCGGCCTCGAGGAGGCCTACACCGTCCAGGTCGTCGTCGACGACCCGCAACGCGACGCGGGCCTCGTCGACCTCGCCTGTGACCTCGTCGGGCGCGAGGCGCCGGCGCAGATCGTGCTCACCCGCGTGGTGCGCCGCAGCCGGCCCAAGCCCGAGGTCGCCAGCGGTCTCGGCGCGGACCTGCTGCTGATGGCGACCGCCGGCGAGGAGCTGCGGGCCCTCGCCCGGCAGGTCGAGGGCCGGGGGCTCAAGGCGTCGATCGCCTCCCGGTTCAGCGACGACCCGTGGGCCGAGGTCGCCGACCTGGCCGCCAGCTCGGCCGCCGACGTGGTGCTCGTCCGCAGTGGCTGGGGCGTGCCCGAGGGCACCACGGACGCCCGGCCGTGGCCGGCCTCCCTGCAGGGCACCGTCGTGGTGGTCAGCGGTGAGCTGGGCGAGCCGGGGTTGAGCCCGCGCGGGCCGGTCTCGGTGGTGCAGGACGGCGACGCCAACGGCCGCGCCGCGCTGCGCCTGGCCGCGCAGGCGTCCCTCGGCCGGGCGACCGCGCTGCAGCTGCAGGGGGGCGACGGCTGGCGTGCCGAGCGCCGGGCCGCGGGGGTCGCCGACTCGCTGCGCCGGGCCGGCGTCACCGTCACCACCGACGAGCCCCCGGCGCTGCCGTCGCTGCTCGTGGCGCCGGCCGGGGCCCCGGTGCCCCCGTCCGACGAGCTCACCCCCGTCCTGGTCGTGCACGCCGGCACGGCCGACAGCGACCGGGACATGGACGAGACCCTGGCGGGCATCGGGGGCAGCGCCCCGGCCTGAGGCCCGCGCCCAGCCGGCGGCGCCCGCTCCCCTGGTGGGGGGCGGGCGCCGCTGTCGTCCCGGGCGACGGCGGGTCCTGCCGGACTGCGCCGGCCGGCGCGGGACCGTCCGGCGCTGCACTGTGCGCCCGGTCTCCCGACGATGCCGGTCCGATCCCGCCGGCAGGGTCCCGAGGACGCCCGCGGGGTGGACGCCGGCCCGCGCCGGAACGGGGGCAGACGCGCACCGCCCCCGGGGAACACGACGGCGCCCGCGCCCCCAGGACGGGGACGCGGGCGCCGAGGTGGTGCGGGAGCGGTCAGTACCCGCCGTGCGGGGACTCGAAGGCGAACTGCCGGCCGCCCATGCGGACCGTCATGCCCGGCGTCAGCTGGACCGGCTGGCCGGGGATGAGAGAGGTCCAGGCCAGCTCGCCGCGCCGCGCGAAGAGCGTGCCGTTCGCCGAGCCGATGTCGGTCAGGACGACGTCCCAGCCCTCCAGCCGGATCTCGGCGTGGTGCCGGCTGACCCCGCCGGTCTGGTCGACGACGAGCAGCGGGCGGTGGCTGCCCTCGCGGACCCGCTCGTCGGTCTCCGGCTCGCGGCCGAGCAGGTAGTCGGCGTCGAGGCTGACGGTGGCCCCGTTGTCGAAGACCAGCAGGCCCAGCGGCGGGCGCACGCCCTCGACGAACACCGCGGTCTGCTGCGTGGTGCGGATGCCGCACTGGGCGCAGAACAGCACGCGAGGGTCGTTGAGGTGCCCGTTCTTGCAGAGGATCCCCTTGACCTTGGGGCGGGTGTCGCCCTCCTCCTGCGGCGCGAGGGCGGCCGGCGGCTGCTCGTCGGTGACGACGGGCAGCGGCTCGCGCGGGGGCTCGACCTCGTCGGCCGCCGGCGGCTGCAGGAACGACACCGACCGGGCGGGCGCCGGGAGCTCGACCGCCGGGGCGGCGACGGCCGGCGCCGGGGCCTCGGCGACCGCGGGCGCACCGTGGTCGTGGCCGGCGTGGTCGGGACCCGCGTGGTCATGGCCGGCGTGGTCGTGACCGGCGTGGTCGTGACCGGCGTGGTCGGCCACGGGGGCCGGCACGGGGGCCGGCGGCGGCACCGGCGGGGTGGTGACCCGCGCCGGCAGCGGCATGGCCGGCAGCTGCGCGAGCACGGTCCCCCCGGTGACCGGCGGAGCCGGCGGCACGTGCGCGGCGGGCACCGGGGCGGGCGACAGCACCGCCGCCGCCCCGGGGACGACGCCGGCCTCGAGGTCGGCCAGCGGGTGCGGGCCCATGTCGCCGTCGCCGGCGCCGACGCTCAGCCGCAGCGCCGCCGGCGGCCAGTCGACCAGCCGGTCCAGGTAGGCCCGGCCGTCGGGCAGCGGCTGCTCCCCCTGGGCGCTGGTGAGCCGCAGCCCGAGCTCGGGCACCTCGGCCACGCCGTCCCCCAGCAGGGCGAGCGCCAGGCCCTCCTCGGTCGCGCTGGCCACCGCGAACGACGGCATGCCGTCCGCGGTCGGCAGCCACGCGCGCAGCTCCTCGTGCAGGCGGCGGCCGGGGGCCCGGCGTCCGGCGGCGGAGACCCGGCGGCACAGGGCGACCAGCTCCCCCACCCGGCGGTCACCCGCGGGCGCGGCGGCCGGCGCGGCCGGAGCCGCACCCCAGCCGCCCAGGCCGCTGCTGGCGGCGGGCGCCGGCGCGGACGCCGAGGACTCGACGGCGACGACGAGCACGATCCCGGGCAGCCGGACGACGAGGTCCTGCCCCGGCGTGACGGCGACCCCGACCTGGTCGAACGGGGGCACGCCGACTCCCGCGGCGGGAGCCGCGGGGGCGGGCGGGACGACGGGCGGGACGACGGGCGAGGACATCAGACGAGCCTCCCGCCGTTGATCCGCCAGTGGACGAACGGCACCCGCATCGGGCCGTTGGCCACGAGGAACACGATGATCCAGGTGGTCGTGAAGTGGATCACGAACGCGGGGCCGGGGATGCCGTCGCTCCACGGGATCACACCGCCGGCGAACAGGAACCACACCAGCAGGCCCTCGGGGATGCCGGTGAGGAAGCCGAACAGGGTGGGCCAGTCCTTCTCCCACCGGAACTGCTGCAGCCCGTGGTACAGCAGCTCCCAGAGGACGCCGAGCACGGTCGTCACCAGGATGACGGAGAAGGTGGCGCCGTAGGAGGCGCCGATGCCGACGCCGGTCGGCAGGACCGGCGTGATGATCAGGGTCCACAGGCCGCCGACGACGACCAGGAGGAAGATCCGGGTCTGGATGCGGCCGTTGAGGGTGGGGAGCACGTGGTCTCTCTCGTGTCGTGGGGTCGATCGGGGGCGGGCGTCAGATCTGCCTGTTGCGGACCCACTTCCACCACTGGCTGGTCGATCGGCCGGGGCCGAGCTTCTTCGCGAAGCCCTGCTTGATCAGGTCGTCGGCGATCTCCTGCGCCGCGATCTGCAGCCCGAAGAAGGTGTCCACGCCGGGGAACGGGCCGCCGAGGGTGGCGCTGCCGGAGGCGTAGATCTTGCCGCCGTTCTGCGTGCCCAGGAGCTCGAAGTTCGTGCCGACGTCCAGGCGGCCGACGGGGTTGCGGCCGGCGCCGGAGTGGTCGAGCAGGTCGGCGAGCACGCGGTGCTCGCGGATGTCGGCCTCCAGGCCGGTGCAGTCGATGACGAAGTCGAACGTGCCCAGCTGCGGGCCCTGGTCGCTGTTCACGGCCACCTCGACGAGGTCACCGGCCGGCCGCACGCTCTGGAACTGGCCGATCATCACGCGGTACCAGCCCTCGCGCCGGCCGCGGTCCAGCTGCTCCAGCCAGTCGTCGCGCAGCGGTGTGTTGGTGCCGCCCATCTCCTTGTACAGGCGGGCCCGCTCCTCGCCGTGGCTCTTGCGGACCTGCTGCTTGAGCTGGCCGCCCCACACCGACTTGGGGTAGTTGAACCCCTGGTAGGCCCAGCCGTCGGCGCCGCGGCGGCGCTTGAAGATGCTGGGGCCGTGGGCCTTGTCCACGTAGGTGCGGAACAGGTGCACGATCTGCGTCTGCAGGCCCCGCTGGTCCCGGTCGTCGATGAGCCGCTGCAGCACCCGGGAGGCGACGATGCCGCCGCCGCGGATGAGCACGGTCACGGGCCGCTTGTGCGCCCGCTCGTAGACGTGCTCGTGCGGCTCGTAGGCGTTGACGACCTTCGCGAAGTCGTTGTTCTGCTGCCGGTACTCCTGCAGGTCGGGCAGGAACTTCAGGCCCGGGTAACCGACGGCGACGTGCACCCACTGGCTGCGGTAGGCGATGCGCCGCGTGGGGGCCGCCCCCTCCGGCGGGGTGAGGATCGTGAAGTACCCGCCGCCGGCCCGCCGGCGCACCATCCGGACCTGGCCGTGGACGACCATCTCCGGATAGCGGATCCGGTGCATCTCCCGCTCCATCGACGTGAACGCGTGCCCGGCCTTCGGCGTGTAGTACCGCTTGAAGATCGGCTCGACGAAGACGTTCCACCACTGCTTGGGACCCTCGCGCAGCGCGTAGCTCGGGAAGCCCCAGATGTTGTCGGGAGTGGACGCCGAGTCCGACCGCAGCCGCTCGCTCCGGGGGATCTGCGAGACCGTCGTCAGGTACTCGTAGCTCTCCCACGGGGTCTTCAGCGGGGTGAGCACGCGCATCGCGTCGGTCGGCACACCGCAGATGCGGAGGTAGTCCACGGTCACGAACGACCCGATGCCACCACCGAAGGTGACGAAGGGGACGTCGATGATCGGGATGCCGGCCTCGGCCACCATCTGGTCGGTCCAGACGTCGGTGGCGATCAGGCGGTCGTTGAGGTCACCGGGCTGCGGTGGCGCCGACGGCGGCTGGGCGTGCTGGGGCGTGATCGTGCTCTCGCTCACGGGGGTGGTTCCGTCCTTGCTCGGGGGAGCCGCCACTGTCGGGGGACGCCCGTGCCCCTGTCAACGGGATCCGTCGCGGTGGGGTGAACCGCTGCCGGACCGTCTCCGGACGGGCCCGGGCACCGCCGGACCAGGGACTACGCGCTGCCGAAGCGGCGCTGGCGGGAGGCGTACTCCTCGCAGGCGGCCCACAGGTGCCGGCGGTCGAAGTCCGGCCACAGGGTGTCGAGGAAGACGAACTCGGCGTAGGCCGACTGCCACAGCAGGAAGTTGCTCGTCCGGTTCTCCCCCGAGCTGCGCACGAACAGGTCGACGTCGGGCATGTCCGGCTCGTCGAGGTAGCGGGCGACGGTGGCCTCGGTGACCTTCCCCGGGTCCAGCCGGCCGGCGGCGACGTCGCGGGCGATGGCGGCGGCGGCGTCGGCGATCTCGGCGCGGCCGCCGTAGTTGACGCACATGGTCAGGGTGAGGACGTCGTTGTCCTTCGTGAGCTCCTCGGCGATCTCGAGCTCCTTGACGACGCTGCGCCACAGCCGCGGGCGGCGGCCGGCCCAGCGGACCCGGACGCCGAGCTCGTGCATCTCGTCGCGGCGGCGGCGGATGACGTCGCGGTTGAAGCCCATGAGGAAGCGGACCTCCTCGGGGCTGCGCCGCCAGTTCTCCGTGGAGAACGCGTAGGCGCTGATCGCCTTCACGCCGAGCTCGATGGCGCCCTCGACGCAGTCGAACAGCGAGGACTCCCCCGCCTCGTGGCCGGCGGTGCGGGGCAGGCCGCGCTGCTTGGCCCAGCGGCCGTTGCCGTCCATGACGATCGCGACGTGGCCGGGCACCTTGTCGGCCGGGATCTCCGGTGGCCGCGCGCCGGACGGGTGCGGGTCGGGCGCCCTGACCGCGCGCCGGGGGGCCTGCCGCCTCACGAGCGGTCGACCAGGGCCAGGGAGCGCAGCCCGCGCTCCAGGTGCCACTGCAGCAGCGCCGCGACCAGGCCGCTGCCCTCCCGCCGCTGCGCGGTCTCGCTGGCCTCGGCACGCGCCCAGTCGCCGGACAGCAGCGCCTCCAGCAGCTCCAGGGTGACCGGGTTGGGCATCGCCGAGCCGGTGGGGCGGCAGTCCCGGCAGACCGAGCCGCCGGCGGGCACCGAGAAGTGCCGGTGCGGCCCCTCCTCCCCGCAGCGGGCGCAGGCGCCCAGCGCCGGCTCCCAGCCGGCCACCGACATCGCCCGCAGCAGGAACGCGTCGAGCACCAGCGGCGCGGGGTGGCTGCGCTCGGCCAGCGCCCGCAGCGCCCCCACGACGAGCAGGAACATCCGCAGCGAGGGCTCCTTCTCCTCCGCGGTGAGCCGGTCGGCGGTCTCCAGCACGGCGGTGCCGGCGGTGTAGCAGGGGTAGTCGCCGACGACGGCCTGCCC
Organism: Blastococcus sp. SYSU D00695; assembly: GCF_054050555.1. NCBI lineage: Bacteria > Bacillati > Actinomycetota > Actinomycetes > Geodermatophilales > Geodermatophilaceae > Blastococcus > Blastococcus sp. SYSU D00695. Next base: position 58,692 of record NZ_JBJGZP010000018.1, read on the forward strand.
GTAGGAGCGGATCGACTCGGCCTGGCTGACCACGTCGAGGGTGCGGCCGGTGTACAGCTGCAGGTCGACGTGGCTGAACGGCTCGAGCCGCGCGCCGAACTTGCTCTTGGTGCGGCGCACACCCTTGGCGACCGCCCGCACCTTGCCGTGCCGCCGGGTGAGCACGGTGACGATCCGGTCGGCCTCCCCCAGCTTCTGGGTGCGCAGGACGACGCCCTCGTCGCGGTACAGCGACTGCGGTGTGGTGCTCACTCAGTAGCCCAGCCGGTTCAGCTTCTTCGGGTCGTCCTGCCACTCGCCGAGCACGGTGACGTGCAGGTCGAGGTGGACGCGGGCGCCGAGCAGGGTCTCCATGCCGGCGCGGGCCTCGCTGCCGATCGCCTTGACGACCGACCCGCCCTTCCCGAGCAGCATCGGCTTCTGGCTGGGGCGCTCGCAGTGCAGCAGCGCGTGCACCTCGACCAGCTCGCCACCCTCCCGCTTGGGGTCGGGGCGGCGCGTCATCTCCTCGATGGTCACCGCGAGGGAGTGCGGCACCTCCTGGAAGACCTTCTCCAGCGCCGCCTCGCGGACGAGCTCGGCGAGCTGGCGCTCCACGTCCTCGTCGGTGGTCTGCTCCTGCGGGTACAGCGGCGGGCCCTCGGGCAGCAGCCCGACCAGCAGGTCCTCCAGCAGCTCGACCTGGTGCCCGGCGACGGCGCTGACGGGCACCACCTCGGCGGCCTCTACCAGCCGGCTGGCGGCCATCAGCTGCTCGGCCACCTGCTTCTTGCCGGCCGCGTCGGTCTTGGTGACGACGACGACCTTGGGCGCCGTCACCTCCTTCAGCTGGCGGGCGATGAACGCGTCGCCGCCGCCGACGGGCTGGTCGGCCGGCACGCAGAACACCACGACGTCGACGTCGGAGAGGGTGTCGCGGACGACGTCGTTCAGCCGGCGGCCCAGCAGGCTCTTGGGCTTGTGCAGCCCCGGGGTGTCGACCAGCACCAGCTGCCCGGCGGGGCGGTGCACCACCCCGCGGATGGCGTGCCGGGTGGTCTGCGGGCGGTTGCTGACGATGCCGACCTTCTCGCCGACCATCGCGTTGGTCAGCGTGGTCTTGCCCGCGTTCGGTCGGCCGACGAGCGCGACGAAGCCGCTGCGGTACGGCTGCTCCGGCGTGGTCACCTGCCCAGTCTCCCACTGCGCGGTGACAGCGTCGTCCGCCGGACGACGCCGCGCGCCGGATCCGCGGGGCGGCCCGCGCCGCTCAGGAGGTCGAGCGCACCCGGCCGTCGGGCCCGGCGAGGTGGACCGGGGCGGACGGCGTCAGGTCGTGGACGGCGGCGAGGCCCTCGGGCTCCACGGTGTCGGCGGAGGTCACGACCGCGGCCGCCTCCAGCGCGGTCACCCCGCTGGACACCGCGGCGGCCACCGCGGCCTGCAGCGCCGACAGCCTCAGCGACGGCAGCGCCACGGTGGCGGCCAGGTAGGTGCGGCCGTCGGTGTCGCGCACGGCCGCTCCCTCCGGCGCGCCGGTGCGGCCCAGCGCGGAGCGGGCGAGGGTGACGAGCTTGGCGTCCTCGGGCTGCAGTTCGGGCACCGGGACATCCTGGCCCACCGTCCCGGCGGGCCCGCCCGCAGGGCCGGGACGGCGGCCGGCGCGCGGGGCCGTGCGGGTGGCCGTCAGCCCTCGACCACGCCGGCGGGCTCCTCGGCGCGGGTGGCGCCCGAGGCCCGCGGGCCGGCCGGCTCACCGGCGGCGTCCCCGCGGGCCGGCTCCGCGACCCGGCAGACCAGCAGGGTGTCGATGCGGTTGCGGCGGCCACCGGTGCTCTCGGCGACCAGCCGCAGGCCGCCGACCTCGGTCGCGGACCCCTCGATCGGCACCATGCCCAGCTCGCGGGCCAGCAGGCCGCCGACGGTCTCCACGCCCTCGTCGATGGGCAGCTCGACGTCGAACAGGTCGGCGAGGTCCTCCACCGGCAGCCGCGCGGTGACCCGCATCGACCCGTCGGCGAGCTCTTCGACCGGCGGCCGCTGGAAGGCGTCGTGCTCGTCGGCGATCTCGCCGACGATCTCCTCGAGGATGTCCTCGATGGTGACCAGCCCGGCGAAGCCGCCGTACTCGTCGACCACGATCGCGATGTGGATGCGCCGCGCCTGCATGTCCTTGAGCAGCTCGTCCACCGGCTTGGACTCCGGCACGAACGTCGGCGGGCGCATCAGCTCCTCCACCCGCGGGCCCCGCCCTTCGCCGAGGTTCTGCGAGCGGCGCACGAGGTCCTTGAGGTAGACGACGCCGACCACGTCGTCGACGTTCTCGCCGATGACCGGGATGCGGCTGAACCCGCTGCGCAACGCCAGCGCCAGCGCCTGGCGGACGGTCTTGCCGCGCTCGATGTAGACGACCTCGGTGCGCGGCACCATGACCTCGCGCGCGATCGTGTCGCCCAGCTCGAACACCGAGTGGATCATGTTCCGCTCGCCGGACTCCACGACGCCGCGCTCCTCGGCCATGTCGACCAGCTCGCGCAGCTCGACCTCGGTGGAGAACGGGCCGTCGCGGAAGCCGCGGCCGGGGGTGATGGCGTTGCCGACCAGGATCAGCAGGGTCGCGATCGGGCCCAGCACCCGCCCCAGCGCGTTCACCACCCCGGCGGTGGCCAGCGCGATGCCGTAGGCGTGCTGGCGCCCGAGCGTGCGGGGGCCGACACCGACGAGCACGTAGCTGACGACGGTCATGACCCCGGCGGCGGTGAGCACCGTCTGCCAGCCGCCGCCCCACAGGTCGGCCAGGACGACGGTCACCAGCACCGCGGCGACCATCTCGCACAGGATGCGCAGCAGCAGGAGCAGCGAGACGTGCCGGGCGCGGTCGGCGACGACCTGCTCCAGGGCGCCCGCCCGCTTCGTTCCCTCGCGGCGCAGCTCCTGCACCCGCGCGGCCGACACCCGCTGCAGGGCGGCGTCCATCGCCCCGAACAGGCCGGCCAGCGGCACGAGCAGGACGGCGACGACCAGGAGCGTGATCTCGGCCGACGTCATCGGGGCCTCACCGGGGCCGGGGCTGCGGCTCGGTCGGCTCGCCGGTCACCGGCTGGCGCGGAGCCGACCGCCAGGACTCCAGCAGGCGGGTCTGGAGACCGAACATCTCCTTCTCCTCCTCGGGCTCCATGTGGTCGTAGCCGAGGATGTGCAGCACGCCGTGGGTGGCGAGCAGGACCAGCTCGTCGTCCATCGTGTGGCCGGCGGCGCGGGCCTGGCGGACGGCGACGGCGGGGCAGAGCACCACGTCGCCCAGCAGCGCCGGGCCGGGCTCGGGGTCGTCGGGGCGGGAGGTGTCCAGCTCGTCCATGGGGAACGCCAGCACGTCGGTGGGGCCCTTCTCGCCCATCCACCGCTCGTGCAGCGTGGCCATGTACTCGGTGTCCACGCACAGCACCGACAGCTCGGCCATCGGGTTGACGCCCATCTCGGCGAGGACGAACCGGCAGATGCCGGCCAGCTCCGCCTCGTCGACGGCGATCTCGGACTCGTTGGCGACCTCGACGGGCACGGTCAGCTCCCCTGCCGGCGCGGACGGGGACCCCGGGCCGGCGCCGGACCGGTCGGGCGGGCGGGCGGCTGGTGTGCGGCGTCCCAGCGTTCGTAGGCGTCGACGATGTCGCCGACCAGCCGGTGGCGGACGACGTCGGAGCTGGTGAGGTTCGCGAAGTGCACGTCCTCGACGCCGTCGAGGATCTCGCGGACCACCCGCAGCCCGCTCTGGGCGCCGCCGGGCAGGTCGACCTGCGTGACGTCACCGGTGACGACGATCTTGGACCCGAAGCCGAGCCGGGTGAGGAACATCTTCATCTGCTCGGCGGTGGTGTTCTGCGCCTCGTCGAGGATGACGAACGCGTCGTTCAGGGTGTTGTGGGTGACGAGGAAGTCATCGGTCACGTACAGGGAGTCCTGCGCGGCGACCTGGATGCACAGCGTCTCCTGCTCCCCCACCGGTTCGATGCTGTCGATGAACCGCTTCGGCCGTCCACCGCCCGTGGTGTCGTACACCCGGCGCTTGCGCTCCAGCCGGAAGGGCACCACGCCGGCGGGCAGCCGGATGTCGAGGACGTAGGCGTCCTCGCGGTACTCCACGGGACGACCGCTCACCCGACCTGCCGGCCGGCCGGCCGACTCCCGCAGGCGCGTGTAGACGACACCCCCCAGTGACCGGACCAGGAACGCGACGCCGTCCTTCAGGCCGGGCGACGTGGTCGTGTACTGGATGCGGCAGCTCCGCCCGCGCTGGGGGACGGGGCCGCCGTCGGAGTCGAGCAGCCCCTGCAGCACCGCCGTACGGACCTCCACGGAGTTGTGCAGGTACTCCTCGGGGACGAACTTCGTCGCGGACGTCGTCCCGGCCAGGTCGAGCCGGCGCAGCACAGCAGTCACCGGGTTGGCCACCCGCAGGCCGCCTCGGCCGGCGTCCACGTGGTGGAGGACGTAGTCGTAGTCGCTCGTGCGGCGCAGCTCGATGCCGTCGAGCGCCGCGCCGAGGGCGACGACCAGTTCGGGATCCGCCGTCGAGAACGCCGGCGTGGTCGAGGTGGTGAGGCATCCGTCGCCGAGCAGGAGACCCAACGCGTACGGGTCGAGCGGGACGTCCCGGGGCTCGAACTCGACCGGCGCCACGACCGGGAGCTCGAACCGGCGGGCATGCGCCGCTCGGAGTTTCCCGATCATCTCCTGGGTCTCGAGCGTGCGGGTGCGGCCCCGGCGCCTGTCCGACGCCGTCCGGACGGTCCAGAGGTGCTCGCCACAGGCCAGCGTCCAGGCACCGTCCTGCGTGGCGACGCGGAAGACCTCCTTGCGGCCCTGGGGGTACACCCCGAGCACGGGCGTGGGTCGGCCGTCCGAGCCGATCACGAGGTCACCGACGCGCAGCGTGCCCATGGGGACGAAGCCCTCCGGCGTCAGCACCTGGGCGTCGTACGGCTGGGCCCTGCCCCGCATGTAGGCCAGCGGCGCGACCTCGATCGTCCCGGCGGCCATGAGCCGCGGGATCGACTCCGGGTCGACCATGTCGTGCAGCGCGTCGTACAGCGGCCGCAGGTAGGGGTCGATCTTCTCCGACAGCGAGCCGGGCAGGTAGCCCAGCCGCTCGCCGGCCTCGACCGCCGGGCGGGTCAGGATGATGCGGTTGACCTGCTTGGTCTGCAGGGCCTGCACGGCCTTGGCCATCGCCAGGTACGTCTTGCCGGTGCCGGCGGGGCCGATGCCGAAGACGATCGTGTGGGCGTCGATCGCGTCGACGTAGCGCTTCTGGTTCAGCGTCTTGGGCCGGATGGTGCGGCCCCGGCGGCTGATGATGTCGAGGCTGAGCACCTCGGCGGGGCGCTCGGAGCCGCCGCTGCGCAGCATGCCGATGACCCGGCGCACCGAGTCCGGGCGCAGCGCCTGGCCGGTCGCGAGCAGCGCGATGAGCTCGTCGAACACCCGGACGGCGAACGCGTTGTCGGCCGGCTGGCCGGTCACCGAGACCTCGTTGCCGCGCACGTGCACGTCGGCCACGACCTCGGCCTCGACCAGGCGCAGGAGCTCGTCGCCCGAGCCGAGCAGCCCCACCATGGAGACGCTCTCGGGGACGGTGATGGTGGTGCGGACGGGTGCGGGCTGCGTGCCCGCCAGTGCCGACGCGCCGACCGGGCCGCCGTCCACCGCGGCGGCGGAGGCCGAGGCCTCACGCGACGTGGGGGCTCCCGGCACGGGGACGTTCGGGGAGGAGTCGGGCAAGAACCCTCGACCCTGCCTTCCTGCTGAGGCGGTGCGGACCGGTCGAGGATACCCGTGGACGGCCCCGCGGAACCCGGCTCGCCCGAACGGATCAGCGGCCCGCGTAGGTGGCTCTGCCGGGGCCGTCGGTGAGGAACGAGGAGACGGCGCCGCGCAGGTCGGCCGTGCCGAACAGCGGGCCCGACACCTGCGGGGTGACCGCGTCGGCCGCGCGCACGCCGTCGCGCAGCGCCGTGGCCACCAGCCGCTTGGTGGCGGCGTGGGCGACGGTCGGGCCGGCGGCCACCTGCGCGGCGAACGCCCGCGCGGCCGCGGCGAACCCGTCGTCGGGCAGCACCCGGTTGACCACGCCCCAGCGCTCGAGCTCCGCGGCGGGGTACCGCCCACCGGTGTAGATCAGCTCCTTGGCCCGCGCCGGACCGGCGCGCTCGGCCAGCCGCTGGGGGCCGCCCATCGACGGCGTCAGCCCGACGACGATCTCGACCAGCCCGAACGAGGCCCGCTCGGCGGCCAGCAGCAGGTCGCAGGCGAGCGCGAGCTCGAAGGCCGCGGTCAGGGTGAGGCCGTGCGCCGCGAAGACGGTGGGGACCGGCAGGTCCTCGAGGGTCTGCGCCAGCCGGAGCAGCCGGGCCCACAGCGCCGTCCCCTCGCCGGCCGGGTCCGGGCCCTCGGCGATCGCCTGGAAGGCGTGCACGTCGACGCCGCCGGAGACGACCTTGCCGCGCGCCTCCAGCAGCACCGCGCGGGCGCGGTCGGGGCGCCCGGGCGCGGTCAGCGCGACCAGCTCGGCGACGGCCTGCTCGAAGCCGGCGAAGACCGACTCGTCGAAGAGGTTCAGCGGCGGGGCGTCCAGGACGACGACGGCGACGTCGCCGTCCCGCTCGACGCGCACGGGGCTCTCGGTCACCCGGCCACCCTCACACGCCCGCCGCCGCGGTGCAGCGGCCGGCACCGCGGTGCGCGTCGTCGGCGCCGCGGCCGGGTGCCGCGCCACAGGGGTGACTGCCGCCGCGCAGCGCGGCGGTCGAGCGCTCCCGCGGCAGTGCCGGGGTGCGACGTCGCCGCGACGGGGGTGGGTCACCGCCGGCGGGGTCGCGGCCCGGCGGCCGGGTGCCGCGTCACGGGGGCGGCCGCCGCCGCACAGCGCGGCGGTCGAGCCCTCCCGCGGCGGTGCGTGGCGGCGGATCGGGCACGGCGGACGGCGGCCGCGTCAGCCGGGGGGCCAGCCCAGGTCCCGGCCGCCGAGCACGTGGACGTGGAGGTGGTGGACGGTCTGCCCCGCGGCCGGACCGGTGTTGGCGACCATCCGGTAGCCGGGCTCGGGGTCGCCGTCGGCGGTGACCAGGCCCTCCTGCACCGCGACGGCGTGCGCGGCCGCGACGACCTCCGCCAGCAGCTGCGGGTCGGCGCCCACGAGCAGTCCCGCGGTGGCGTGGTGGTCCTTGGGGATGACCAGCACGTGCGTCGGGGCCTGCGGGTTGATGTCGCGGAAGGCGAGCGTGCGGTCGGTCTCGTGGACGACGTCGGCGGGGATCTCGCCGGCGACCACGCGGCAGAACAGGCAGTCGGTCACGCCGACCGACCCTATAAGGACCCCGCGCCCCCCACCGCTCCCGAGCTCGCGGCCGGCCCCTGTGCGGAGCCGACCGGCGACCGTGGCGCGAGGGTCGCGATAAGCGAGCGGGAGCTCAGCGCCAGCGGGTACGCAGCGACAGGGCGGCCAGCGCCGCGGCGCCCGCGGTCGACGTGCGCAGCACCTCCGGGCCCAGCCGCACGGGCTCGGCGCCGGCCGCGCGGAACGCCAGCACCTCGCCGTCGGTCAGCCCGCCCTCGGGCCCGACGACGACGGCGACCGTCCCCTCCGCGGGGACGTCGAGGCCGGCGATGCGCGTACGCGCCTGCTCGTGCAGCACCAGCGCGAGGTCGACCTCCGCGAGCTCACCGCACACCTCTCGGGTGCTGGCCAGCTCGGCGACCTCGGGCACCCGCGGACGGCGGGACTGCTTGCTCGCCGCGTGCGCCGCCGCCCGCCACTTCGCCACGCCCTTGGCCACCCGGTCGTCGCGCCAGCGGGTGACGCAGCGCGCCGCCGCCCACGGGACGATCCGGTCGACCCCGAGCTCGGTGGCCAGGTCCACCGCGAGCGGCCCGCGGTCGCCCTTGGGCAGCGCCTGCACCAGCACCAGCCGCGGCTGCGCCGGCGGCACCTCGAACCGGCGCTCGACGCGGACGCGCAGCCCCTCGGGGCCGGCCGCCGCCACCTCACCCTCGGCGACCGAGCCGTGGCCGTCCCCGACCCGCACCCGCTCGCCGGGGGCCAGCCGCAGCACGTCGACGGCGTGCCGCCCCTCCGGGCCGGCGACCAGCAGGTCGTCCCCGGCGGGCAGCTCGTCGAGCAGGAACAGCGGGGCGCCGTCGAGTTCCGGCACACCCGCCTCGGTCGCGCTCATGCCCTCACTTCAGCACGTCGCGCAGCCGCGAGAACAGCCCGCCCTGCCCCTCCGGGGCGGCGCCGGGACGGTCCTCGCCGCGGAGCGCGGCCAGCTCGCGCAGCAGCTTCTCCTGCTCGGCGTCCAGCCGGGTCGGCGTCTCCACCTCGACGTGCACCATGAGGTTGCCGCGGCCGGTGGCCCGCAGCCGGGGGGCGCCGCGTCCGCGCAGGGTGAGCACCGTGCCGGACTGGGTGCCGGGGCGGACGTCGACGTCCTCCTCGCCGTCCAGCGTCGTCAGCGACAGCGTGGTGCCGAGCGCGGCGGCGGTCATCGGCAGCGTGACGCGGCAGTGCAGGTCCTCGCCGTCGCGGGTGAACACCGGGTGCGGGCGCTCGCTGATCTCCACGTAGAGGTCGCCGGCGGGTCCGCCGCCCGGGCCGACCTCGCCGTGCCCGGTCAGCCGGATGCGCATGCCGTCCTCGACACCGGCCGGCACCTTGACGCTGATCGTCCGGCGGGCGCGGACCCGCCCGTCGCCGGCGCACTTGGGGCAGGGGTCGGGGATGACCTGGCCGGTGCCGTCGCAGGTCGGGCAGACCCGGCTGGACACGACCTGGCCGAGGAACGAGCGCTGCACGCTCTGCACCTCGCCGCGACCCGAGCAGGTGGTGCAGGTCGTGGGGTGGGTGCCGGGCGCGGTCCCGGCCCCGGCGCAGGTGTCGCAGAGGACCGCGGTGTCGACGGTGATGTCCTGGGTGGTGCCGAAGACCGTCTCGTCGAGGTCCAGGTCCAGGCGGATGAGCGCGTCGCCGCCGGCGCGGGTGCGGCTGCGCGGCCCGCGCTGGCCCATCCCGCCGCCGAAGAAGGCGTCCATGATGTCGCCCAGGCCGCCGAAGCCGGCGTTGCCGAAGGGGCTGCCGCCCCCGCCGCCACCGGTCTCGAACGGGTCGCCGCCGAGGTCGACGATGCGGCGCTTCTCCGGGTCGGTCAGCGCCTGGTATGCCTTGCTGACCTCCTGGAAGCGCTCCTTGGCCTCGGGGTCGGGGTTGACGTCCGGGTGCAGGTCGCGCGCCAGCCGGCGGTATGCCTTCTTGATGTCGGTGTCGGACGCGCCGCGGGCCAGGCCGAGGACGCCGTAGTAGTCGGTTGCCATGGAGGGTCTTCCGCCTCAGCTCTCGGCCAGCAACTGGCCGACGTAGCGGGCCACGGCACGGACCGCGGCCATGTTCGTTGGGTAGTCCATCCGGGTCGGGCCCACGATGCCCAGGCCCCCGAGGGCCCGGTCGGGGGCGCCGTACCCGACGGAGACGACCGAGGCACCGGTCAGGGCCTCGTGCGCGTTCTCCTCGCCGATCCGGACGACGACGCTGCCCCCGGTGTCGACCTCGCTGATCAGCTTCAGCACCACGACCTGCTCCTCGAGCGCCTCGAGGATCGGGCGCACGGTGCCCGGCAGGTCCAGTGCGGTCCGGGTGAGGTTCGCCGTCCCGCCGACGACGAGGCGGTCCTCCCCCGGCTCGACCAGCGTCTCCACCAGGGCGGCGCTGACGGCGGCGACGAGCGGGCGCAGGTGCGCCGGCGCGGTGTCCACGAGGTCGGGCACCTTGCCGCCCGCGTCGGCCAGCTTCGCGCCGGTGAACGCGGCGTTCAGCATGGCCCGCAGCTCGGCGACGGTCTCGGCGTCGACGTCGACCGGGCACTCCACCACCCGCTGCTCGACGCGGCCGGTGTCGGTGATGAGCACGAGCAGCAGCCGCGCCCCGGCGACCTGGACGACCTCGAGGTGGCGCACGGCGCTGCGCGACAGCGTCGGGTACTGGACGACGGCGACCTGGCGGGTCAGCTGGGCGAGCAGCCGGACGGTGCGGCCGAGCACGTCGTGCAGGTCGACGGCGCCGTCGAGGAACCTCTCGATCGCCTTGCGCTCGGCCCCCGACAGCGGCTTGACCGCCGACAGCCGGTCGACGAACAGCCGGTACCCCTTGTCGGTCGGCACCCGGCCGGCGCTGGTGTGCGGCTGGTGGATGTAGCCCAGCTCCTCCAGCACCGCCATGTCGTTGCGGATCGTGGCGGGCGAGACACCGAGGTCGTGCCGCTCGGCGAGGGCCTTGCTGCCCACCGGGTCGTTGGTGGAGACGTAGTCCTGGACGATCGCCCGCAGGACCTGCAGGCGCCGTTCGTCGTGCGCCACGGTGACACCTCCCCGTACCGGTCGGACGTGCCGTGCGAGGGGGGACGGCGCCTGGCGGATCACTCCGTCGCACCGTCGCCGACGCTGGCACTCGCACGGACGGAGTGCCAGTCCAGCATACGACCGCGGCCGTCGTCCGTCGCGCGGCTCGCGCGGGACGCCCCGGTGGCGGGCCGGACCGGACCCGTCGCCGGTCCTCCCCGGCCGATAGGCTGCCCGGAGGTCGAGGCAGGTGCGAGGCGGTCCGGACGGAGGTCGGTTCCCTGATCTTCAAGGCCGTCCGCGAGGGTCGCCCCTATCCCGAGCACGGGTTGTCGACCAAGGACTGGGCGATGATCCCGCCGCGGCAGATCCGGCTCGACACGCTCGTCACCACCAAGCGCGAGCTGGCCCTGGACGCGCTGCTGGCCGACGACTCGACCTTCTACGGCGACCTGTTCCCGCACGCGGTCCTCTGGCGCGGCGAGATGTACCTCGAGGACGGCCTGCACCGGGCGCTGCGCGCGGCCCTGCAGCAGCGCACCGTCATCCACGTGCGCGTCCTGGACCTCGACGCGCTGATGCCGGCCGAGCCGGCCCGGTAGGTCCGGCCGCCGCTCAGTCGGTGAGCTCGCGGACCAGGGCGTCGGCGAGCAGCCGGCCCCGGTCGGTGAGCACGGCCCGCCCGGCCTCGTGCGCCGCGGGCTCCAGCAGGCCGCGGGCGACGGCGTCGGCGGCCCGCAGCCGGCCGGCGGGCGACAACCGGGTCAGCGGCAGCCCGTCGCGCAGCCGCAGGCCCAGCATCACCGCCTCCAGGGCGCGGTCGTCGTCGCCGAGCTGCTCCCACCCGGCCGCCGGGCTCTCCCCCGCCGCCACCCGCGCGGCGTGCGCCGCCGGGTGCTTGACGTTCCACCAGCGCAGCCCGCCGACGTGGCTGTGCGCGCCGGGGCCGACGCCCCACCAGTGGGCGTTGGCCCAGTACAGCTCGTTGTGCCGGCAGCGGGCGGCCGGCCCGGCGGCCCAGTTGGACACCTCGTACCAGTCCAGCCCGGCCCGGCGCAGCGCCGCGTCGGCCTGCTCGTAGCGGTCGGCGAGGACGTCGTCGTCGGGCATCGGCAGCTCGCCGCGGGCGATCCGCCGCGCCAGCCGGGTGCCCTCCTCCACGATCAGCGCGTAGGCGCTGACGTGGTCCACCGGCGCGTCCAGGACGACGTCGAGCGAGGCCGCCCAGTCGGCGTCGGTCTCCCCGGGCGTCCCGTAGATGAGGTCCAGGTTGACGTGCTCGAACCCGGCGGCCCGAGCCTCGCGGGCGGCCTCGGCGGCGCGGCCGGGGGTGTGCCGGCGGTCGAGCACCGCGAGCACGTGCTCGGCCGCCGACTGCATGCCGAGGCTGATCCGCGTGAACCCGCCCTCCCGCAGCGCCGCGAGCGACGCCGGGGTCACCGACTCCGGGTTGGCCTCGGTGGTCACCTCGACGTCGGCGGCCACCGGGAAGAGCTCGCGGACGGCGGCGAGGACGGCGACCAGGTCCGCGGCGGGCAGCAGCGTGGGGGTGCCGCCGCCGACGAACACCGTCGTCACCTCGGGCCGGTCGGGGCCGAGGACCTGCGCGGCGCGGCGCAGCTCGGCGACGAGGGTGCCGGCGTACTCGGCGCGGCTGGCGCCGGGGCCCAGCTCGTCGGAGGTGTAGGTGTTGAAGTCGCAGTAGCCGCAGCGGGTGGCGCAGAACGGCACGTGCACGTAGAGCCCGAACGGCGTCGTCGCCAGCTCCCCGCGCGCCGACTCGGGCAGCTCGAAGGGAGCGGCCGGCGGGGCGGGCAGCAGGGGCAGGGCGGTGTCCATCTGCTCCCAGTGTGCCGCGCCGGCGGCCGGGGACCGGCAGGATCGGCCTGTGACCCCCGACCGAGTGCTGCAGGTGTCCGTCGCGGGGGGCGTCGCGCGGCTGACGCTGGACTCCCCCGCCAACCGCAACGCCCTGTCGCGGGCGATGCTCGGTCAGCTGCGCGCGGCGGTGGACGACGCCCTGGCCGACGACGCCGTCCGGGTGCTCGTCCTCGACCACACCGGGCGGGTCTTCTGCTCGGGCATGGACCTGTCCGAGGCGGCCGGGGCCGGCGCCGGGGACCAGGGCGTGCGGGCCTTCCCGGACCTGCTGACCGCGCTGTGGGAGTCGCCGAAGCCGGTGCTGGCCGCGGTGCGGGGCCCGGCGCGGGCCGGCGGGATCGGGCTGATGGCCGCCTGCGACGTCGTGGTCGCCGGGGCGTCGGCGACGTTCGCGATCAGCGAGGTGCGCCTGGGGCTGGTGCCGGCGGTGATCTCGGCCGTCGTCCTGCCGCGGATGGTGCCGCACCTGGCGCACCGGCTGGCCCTCACCGGGGAGGTGTTCGGCGCGGAGCTCGCCGCGACCGCGGGGCTGGTCGACCTCGCCGTGGCCGACGACGCGGTCGATGCGACCGTCACCGCGCAGGTCGGGGCGCTGGCGGCCGGGGCGCCGACGGCGCTGGCGGAGACCAAGCGCCTGCTGCGCGCCGGCGGCCTGCGCGGCTCGTTCGCCGCGCTGCAGGAGGTCTCCGCCCGCCGCTTCGCCGGCGAGGAGGGCCAGGAGGGCATCGCCGCGTTCCGGGAGAAGCGCCGGCCGCGCTGGGTGCCCTGACGTCACCCCGCTCGCGCGGGGGCCGCGGGGGACGTCCCGCGGGTGCCGCGGTGCGACGTCCTGGTGCGCTGCCGCGGTGCGGGGGCGGGTGCCGCGCTGCGGCGCGGCACCGGGGCGCGCACCGCGACACTGCCGCGGTGCGGGGCCGCCCCGGGCGGACTCAGCGGAGGCGGCGGGTGGCGTCCGGCAGCCGCTCGGTGACCCCGCGCGCGTCCAGCCACTCCATGAGCGGGACGGCGACCCGGCGGCTGGTCCCCCACGCCGTCCGCGCCTGGCTCAGGGTGAACGGCGCGGGGATCGCCGCGAGCCGGCGGCGTGCCTCCTCCTCGACGCCGGGCGCGAGCACGAGCCCGTCCGCGACGCGCACGAGCTGACCGGCCCGCACCGCGGCCGCGAGCTCCCGCGGCCCCAGGCGCGCCGCGGCCAGCTCCTCGGCGTCCGGGGCGGCGAACGGGTCCTGCGCCAGCCGGGCGAGGACGGCGTCGACCGCCCGCTGCACCGCCGGCGGCAGCCCGGCCGACGCCGCGACCACCCGGCCGGCGGCCAGTGCCAGCGGCGGGCGGACGACGGCCCGCACCAGGTCGTCGTCGGGCAGGCCCAGCTCCCGGCGGACGACGGCGACCGGCGGCCCGGCCTCCAGCGGGTGCGCGGCGCGGTGGGCGGCGACCAGCGCGGGCACCGCGGCGGCGAACTCGTCGGGCAGCCCCGGCGCGAGCAGCCACGGCCCCACCCGGACGGCGCCCGGCGGCTCGGGCCAGCCCATCGCGGCGAAGTCGGCGGCGCGGACCACCCGGCGGCGGGCGAGCTCGGCGGTGGCCCCTGCGGCCCCGGCCGGGGTGGCGGCCAGCTCGGCGGCCCGCCGCCGCGCGGCGCCCCGGCGGCGCAGCTCCGGCGGGTCGACGTCGCGGACGTCGGCGCCGAGCACCCGGCGGGCCCCGGGGTCGCGCAGCAGCAGCCGGTCGCCGACGCGCAGCGGCAGGGGCGCGGACAGCTGCAGCCGCAGCGCCGTCCTGTCCAGCGGGCGGACCCGCGCCGCCACCGCCGCGGACCCGACGTGCACCACCAGCTCCGCGGGCAGGCGGCCGCCCGGCTCGCGGGCCAGGACGACGTCGACGACGCCGGTGGGGCGGAAGGCGCCGACGGTGAGCAGCGCGTCCCCGCGGGACAGCTCCTCCACGGCGACGCCGCGCAGGTTCAGCGCCACCCGGGCGGTGGCGGCGGCGCGGTCGACCGGCTCGCCGAGCGAGTGCACCCCGCGCACGGTCACCTGCCGGTCGCCGAGTGCCAGCCGGTCCCCCGGCGCGACCGTGCCGGCGGCGAGGGTGCCCGTGACGACGGTCCCCGCGCCCCGGATGGGGAAGGCGCGGTCGAGCCACAGCCGCACCGGCGCGGCGCGGTCGGGGACGGGCAACCCGGCCATCAGCGTCTCCAGGGCGGCGGCCACCGCCGGCACCCCGGCGCCGGTCACCGCGCTCACCGCCACCGCGGGGACGGCGCCCATCGAGGTGGCCGCGAGCCGCTCGGTCGCGTCGGCGAGGACCGGCGCGGGGTCGGCGACGTCGGCCTTGGTGACGGCCAGCAGCGCGTGCCGGACGCCCAGCGCGTCGAGGACGGCGACGTGCTCGGCGGTCTGCGCCGACCAGCCGTCGTCGGCGGCGACCACGACGAGGGCGGCGGGCACCGACCCGACGCCGGCGAGCATGGTGCCGACGAACCGCTCGTGCCCGGGGACGTCGACGACGGCCAGCCGCCGCCCCGAGGGCAGCGTCGTCCAGGCGAAGCCGAGGTCGATGGTCAGCCCGCGGCGGCGCTCCTCCTCCCAGCGGTCGGGCTCCATCCCGGTGAGCTCGCGGACGAGCGTGGACTTGCCGTGGTCGACGTGCCCGGCGGTGGCGACGACGTCCGTGCCGGTCACGCGCCGGCCACCGCGAGGACGGCCGCCGCGAGCGCGTCGTCGGCCTCGGGCGGGACGCTGCGCAGGTCGAGCAGGGTGCGGCCGCCCTCGACGTGGCCGACGACCGGCGGTGCACCCGCGCGCAGCCGGGGGGCGAGCTCGCCGGGCAGCGAGACCGCGGCACTGGGCAGCGGGTGCTCGGGGGCGCCGCCCCCGCCGACGCGGGCGGCGCTGTCGACGGCCACCGCGTCCACGCCCGCCGCGATCAGCCGCGCGGCCAGCGCCTCGGCGCGGGCCCGCAGCCCGGCGACGTCGGCGGCCAGCATCCGCCGGACCGGCGGCAGCGGGCCGCGCAGCGTCGCCTCCAGCGCGGCGAGCGTCGTCTTGTCCACCCGCAGCGCCCGGTACAGCGGGTGCCGGCGCAGCCGCTGCACGAGGTCCGCGCGGCCGAGGACCAGCCCGGCCTGCGGGCCGCCGAGCAGCTTGTCGCCGCTGGCCAGCACGAGGTCGGCGCCGTCGGCGAGCGTCGTCTGCAGGTCCGGCTCGCCGGGCAGGGCGGGGTCGGGCGCGAGCAGGCCCGAACCGACGTCGGCGACCAGCGGCACGCCGCTGCCGGCCAGCGCCGCCGCCAGCTCGGCCACCGGCACGGCCCGGGTGAAGCCGCGGACGACGAAGTTCGACGGGTGCACCTTGAGGACCGCGCCGGTGCCGGGCCCGAGCGCGCTTGTGTAGTCCTCGGCGGTCACCCGGTTCGTCATCCCCACCTCGCGCAGCCGGGCACCGGTGGACTCCAGCAGCTCGGGGATGCGGAAGCCGTCCCCGATCTCGACCAGCTCCCCGCGGGCGAGCACCAGCTCGCGTCCCGCACCGAGCGCCGTGGCGACCAGCGCCAGGGCGGCGGCGCAGTTGTTGACCACCAGCGCGGCCTCCGCGGCCGGGACGGCGGCGCGCAGCGCGGCGAGCGCGGCCTCGCCACGGGGCCCGCGGCGGCCGGTGCCGAGGTCGAGCTCCACGTCGGTCGTCCCGGCGGCAGCCGCGGCGGCGGCGACCGCCGCCGGCGACAGCGGGGCGCGGCCGAGGTTGGTGTGCACCAGCACGCCGGTGGCGTTGAGCACCGGGCGCAGGCTCGCGGCCGTGTCCGGCAGCGCGGCGAGGACGGCGGGTACGGCGTCGGCCGGGGCCAGCTCCCCCGACCGCACCCGGCCCTGCACGCTGCGGATCGCGTCCTTCACCAGGTCCCGGCCCAGCCGCTGGACCGCGGGCACGAGTTGCCGGTTCCCCAGCAGCGTGTCGGTGCGCGGGACCTGTCGGCGCGGGTCGGCACTCATCGACTGCGGAGCGTAGGCGCCGGGCCGGGCGGCGGCCCGGCGCGGGACGGATGGCGGAGGCGGACGGGAATCGAACCCGCCTGACCGAGCTGCTCGGCCACGTCGGCTTTAGAGGCCGCGGGGGCCACCAGACACCCTGACGCCTCCGTCGACCACAGTACTTGCCAACCCCGTCCTCGGCGTGTCGTCGGCGTGTCGCACGCTTTTCATCCCGCGGACCGGCGTCGCGCCCACGGAAGTGTCGGTGGCCGGTGTCAGCATCCCGGATGTGAGCCGCCGCACCGAGCCCCGCCACACCGAGCCCCGCCACACCGCGCCCCTGCCGCCGGTCACCCTGGCGCCGGAGGAGGCCGCCGCCGTGGCCGTCGCCCTCGCCGCCCAGCCCGACGGTCCCTACGCCGAGGCCGGGCGGGCCGCTCTGGAGAAGGTGCTCGCCGTCCTCGAGCCCGATCCCCAGCGCCGCGCCCAGCTGCTGGCCACCAGCCTGTGGGTCAGCGCGGAGGCCGGGCACTCGGCGGAACTGCGCGCGACGGTGGAGCGGGCGGTCACCCAGCGGCGGGTCGTGGTGCTCCGGTACCGCGACGGCGCCGGGCGGGCCAGCCGCCGGGAGGTGGAGCCGCAGCTGCTCTCCCGCGGCCCCGACCACTGGTACCTCGTCGCGTGGTGCCGGGAGCGCCAGGGCCCGCGCTGGTTCCGGGAGGACCGCATCGAGTCCGTCGAGCTCACGGAGGAGACCGCCCCGCGGCGCGACCCCGGCCTCTTCGGCGCGCCCTCGACCACCCACCCCGCCGGTCGCGCGCTGGGGCGCGGGGCCACCGCGCGGGTGCCGGTGCCGGGCGCCCCCGCACCGGTCCCGGCGCCGCGGCTGACCGTGCTGCAGGGCGGCCGCGACAGCTGAGCGACGGCGCGCGGCCGCCGAGGCCCGTGCCTACATTCGGCCGGTGACCAGCGCCCCCGCACGGATCCGGCTCACCCAGTACGCGCACGGCGGCGGCTGCGCCTGCAAGATCCCGCCCGGCGAGCTCGAGCAGGTGGTCGCCGGGCTGACCGCCGGCGAGCCCGCCTCCCCGGCCGCCGAGCTGGTGGTGGGCCTCGACGACGGCGACGACGCCGCCGTCGTCCGCATCGCCGGGGGCCAGGGGCTCGTGCTCACCACCGACTTCTTCACGCCCGTGGTCGACGACGCGTACACGTTCGGCCGGATCGCCGCGGCCAACGCCCTGTCCGACGTCTACGCGATGGGCGGCACGCCGGTCGTCGCGGTCAACCTGCTGGGCTGGCCGCGGGACGTGCTGCCCGCGGAGCTGGCCGGGGAGGTGCTGCGCGGCGGGCTGGAGGTGGCCCGGGAGGCCGGCTGCCACGTCGGCGGTGGCCACTCGATCGACGACCCGGAGCCCAAGTACGGGATGGCCGTCACCGGCGTCGTCGACGTCGACCGGGTGATCACCAACGCGGCCGCGGTCGCCGGGACGCCGCTGTCACTCACCAAGCCGCTGGGCGTGGGCGTGCTCAACAGCCGGATGAAGGCCACCGGCGAGGTGTCGGAGGAGGCGGTCGCGTCGATGACCGCGCTCAACCGGGACGCCGGGCGGGCCGCGGTCGCCGCCGGGATCCGCGCCGGCACCGACGTCACCGGCTTCGGGCTGCTCGGCCACCTCTACAAGATGGCCCGGGCCAGCGGGGTCACCGCCGTGGTCGACGCCGCAGCCGTCCCCTACCTGACGGGTGCGCGCACGGCGCTCGCCGACGGGCACGTGTCCGGCGGGACGCGGCGCAACCTGGACTGGGTGCGGCCGCACACCGACCTGTCCGCCGTCGGCGAGGACGAGGCGCTGCTGCTGGCCGACGCGCAGACCTCCGGCGGCCTGCTGCTGGGCGGCGAGGTCCCGGGGGCGCCGGTGATCGGCGAGTTCGTGCCCCGCGGCGAGCACGTCGTCGTCGTCCGCTGACCGGCGTGCCGGGCCGCGGTCCTGCACGCGGGACCCGCGTCGCTGGTGGTCGGGCGCTCGGCTAGCGTCCGGGACATGCTGGCTGCCTTCGTCTCGACCCCGTCCCCGGAGGACCCGCTCTCCGTGCTGGAGATCGGCGACCGCCCCGAGCCCGAGGCTCCGGACGGGTGGACGACGGTGCAGGTCAAGGCGGTCTCGCTGAACCACCACGACCTGTTCAGCCTGCGCGGCGTCGGCCTCCCCCGGGAGCGGATGCCGATGATCCTCGGCACGGACGCCGCCGGCCTGGACGAGGACGGCAACGAGGTCGTCGTGCACGGCGTCGTCACCGGCACCCCCGGGTGGACCGGCGACGAGACGCTCGACCCGAAGCGCTCGCTGTTCTCCGAGCTGCACCAGGGCACGATGGCCGAGCGGGTCGCGGTGCCGCGCCGCAACGTGATCCCCAAGCCCGCCGACCTCTCCTACGCCGAGGCGGCCTGCCTGCCGACGGCGTGGCTGACCGCCTACCGGATGCTCTTCGTGCGGTCCGGGCTGCGGCCGGGCCAGACGGTGCTGGTGCAGGGCGCCAGCGGCGGCGTCGCCACGGCGCTGGTCGTCCTGGGCCGGGCCGCCGGCTTCCGGATGTGGGTCACCGGCCGCACCGAGGACAAGCGCGCCGCCGCGCTGGCCCTGGGCGCGGAGCAGGCCTTCGAGTCCGGCGCGCGCCTGCCCGAGCGG
The DNA here is from genome assembly GCF_054050555.1 of Blastococcus sp. SYSU D00695. Taxonomy (NCBI): domain Bacteria; kingdom Bacillati; phylum Actinomycetota; class Actinomycetes; order Geodermatophilales; family Geodermatophilaceae; genus Blastococcus; species Blastococcus sp. SYSU D00695. The sequence continues at coordinate 77,595 of NZ_JBJGZP010000018.1, forward strand.
GTGGACGGCGTCATGGAGACCGTCGGTGCGGCGACCTGGTCGCACAGCGTCAAGTCGCTCAAGCCCGGCGGCGTCATCGTCACCTCGGGCGCGACCACCGGCTTCGACCCCGGCGCCGAGCTCAACCGGATCTTCTTCACCCAGCTGTCGGTGATCGGCTCGACCATGGGCACCCGCGACGAGCTGGCCGACCTGATCACGATGTGCGCCACCACCGGGATCCGCCCGCAGATCGACGTCGAGCTGCCCCTGACCGAGGCCCGCGAGGGGTTCGCCCGCATGCTCGAGGGCCGCACCAACGGGAAGATCGTCTTCACGCTCTGATCACCGCGCACGGCCACCGGGAGCGGTGGCACCCCGCAGCCGCCGGGGTGCCACCGCTCTCGTCGTCTCCGCCCCCGAACGTGTCAACGTGAGTTGACACCGTCACCGATGCAACTTAGGTTGACAGACATGGCGGACACAGCTGCGGTGGCCACGGCCGCCGCCGACGACGACCCGGCCGTGGGCCTGCGCGCCGTCCGGTCGCTCCGCGTCCTGGTGGAGCGGCTGGAGGCCCTCCAGGTCGACAACGCCCGCGGCCGCGGGTGGACCTGGGAGCAGATCGCGCACCTGCTCGGCGTGAGCCGGCAGGCCGTCCACAAGAAGTACTCGAGCGGGCGCGGCCCGCTCCGGCGGAAGGAGTGAGGGGTGTTCGAACGCTTCACGGCGCCGGCGCGGGCGACCGTCGTCCAGGCGCAGACCGAGGCCCGGCGGCTGCACGACGGGCGCGTCGGCACCGAGCACCTGCTGCTGGCCCTGCTGGACGCCGGGACACCGACCGCCGCCGTCCTCGAGCGGCACGGCCTGACCCAGGACACGGTCACGGCCGCGGTGCGGACGCTGACCGGTGACCTCGACGCCGGCGCGCTGGAGACGATCGGCATCGACCTCGACGCCGTCCGGGAACGCGTCGAGGCCACCTTCGGACCCGGCGCGCTCGACCGGCCCTCCCCCACCGCGCCGCGCGGGCACGTGCCGTTCAGCCCCCGGGCGAAGAAGGTGCTGGAGCTGTCCCTGCGGGAGGCGATCGCGATGCGGCAGCGGGCCATCGCCGACGGCCACATCGCCCTCGGTCTGATCCGGGAGGGCCAGGGGCTGGCCATGCGGGTGATCGCCGACCGCGGCATCGACGCCGCGCAACTGGCCGCGGAGATCCGCCTCGCGCTGCTGTCCTGAGCCTCAGGCGGGCGCGGCGCTGCGCGTCGCGATGCGGGCGGCGACCCGGGCGCGGGTGCGTTCGGGCAGCGTCGGCACGGCGGGCGCGAGCTCGGGCAGCCGCTGCTTCTCGGTGGTGTAGGCGCGGAACGCCGTCCCGACGGTGACGCCGTGCGCCGGCCGGTCGAGCACCTCGACCGGGTCGCCGGCGCCGATCTCGCCGGGCTCGAGCACCCGCAGGTAGGCGCCCGGCGCCCCGTGCCGGGTGAACCGCCGGACGAGCTGCGGCACGCCCCAGAAGCGCTCGAAGTTGGCGCAGGGGATGCGGCAGTCGGTGACCTGCAGCAGCGCGGTGCCGACCCGCCAGCGCTCGCCGAGGACGGCGCCGGTCAGGTCGAGGCCGGTGGTGCGGAGGTTCTCCCCGAACCGGCCCGGCGGCAGGTCCCGGTCGAGCTCGGCGGCCCACCAGTCGGCGTCCTCCTGCGCGTAGGCGTAGACCGCCTGCCCCTCGCCGCCGTGGAAGCGGCGGTTGACCTGCACGTCGCCGTCGAGGCCCAGACGGTGGACGGCGACCCGGCCGGCCACCGGCCGCTTGTCGATGCCGGTCCGCTGCGGCGTGCGGTCGGGGACCGCGGGGAGGTCGGTCCCCGACACGCAGACGGCCGCGAGCCGGCCGGTCACTTCTTGGAGGCGGTGGACTCGTTGGTGGAGAGCGCGGCGACGAAGGCCTCCTGGGGGACCTCGACGCGGCCCACCATCTTCATCCGCTTCTTGCCCTCCTTCTGCTTCTCCAGCAGCTTCCGCTTGCGGGTGATGTCACCGCCGTAGCACTTGGCGAGGACGTCCTTGCGGATGGCGCGGACGGTCTCGCGGGCGATGACCCGCGAGCCGACGGCGGCCTGGATGGGCACTTCGAACTGCTGCCTCGGGATCAGCTCGCGGAGCTTGCCGGCCATCATCACGCCGTAGCTGTAGGCCTTGTCCTTGTGCACGATCGCGCTGAACGCGTCGACGGCCTCGCCCTGCAGCAGGATGTCGACCTTGACCAGCGAGGACACCTGCTCGCCGGCCTCCTGGTAGTCCAGGCTCGCGTAGCCGCGGGTGCGGGACTTCAGCGCGTCGAAGAAGTCGAAGATGATCTCGCCGAGCGGCAGCGTGTAGCGCAGCTCGACCCGCGACTCGCTCAGGTAGTCCATCCCGCCGAGCTGGCCGCGCCGGCTCTGGCAGAGCTCCATGATCGCGCCGGTGTAGTCGCTGGGGGCGATGATCGTGGCGTTGACGATCGGCTCGTAGACGGTGTCGATCTTGCCCTCGGGCCAGTCGCTCGGGTTGGTCACCGTGATCTCGGAGCGGTCCTCCATCACGACCCGGTAGACGACGTTGGGGGCGGTGGAGATGAGGCTGATGCCGGCCTCGCGCTCCAGCCGCTCCCGGACGATCTCCAGGTGCAGCAGGCCGAGGAAGCCGACGCGGAAGCCGAACCCGAGCGCCGCGGAGGTCTCGGGCTCGTAGACCAGCGCGGCGTCGTTGAGCAGCAGCTTGTCCAGGGCCTCGCGCAGCAGCGGGTAGTCGCTGCCGTCGATCGGGTACAGGCCGGAGTAGACCATCGGCTTGGGGTCGCTGTAGCCGCCGATCGGCTCGGCCGCCGGCTTGTGCTGCAGCGTCACGGTGTCGCCGACGCGGGACTGCCGGACGTCCTTCACCCCGGTGATGAAGTAGCCGACCTCGCCGACGCCCAGGCTGTCGACCGGCTTGGGCTCCGGGGAGATGACGCCGATCTCGAGCAGCTCGTGGGTGGCGCCGGTGGACATCATCTTGATCCGCTCGCGGGCGGAGATCCGGCCGTCGACGACGCGCACGTAGGTGATGACGCCGCGGTAGATGTCGTAGACCGAGTCGAAGATCATCGCGCGGGCGGGCCCGCCGGCCTCCCCGACCGGCGCCGGGATCTTCTCGACGATCGCGTCGAGCAGCTCGGGGACGCCCTCGCCGGTCTTGCCGCTGACCCGCAGCACCTCCGCGGGGTCGCACCCGATGATGTGCGCGATCTCCGCCGCGTACTTCTCCGGCTGCGCCGCCGGCAGGTCGATCTTGTTGAGGACCGGGATGATCGTCAGGTCGTTCTCGAGCGCCAGGTACAGGTTGGCCAGCGTCTGGGCCTCGATGCCCTGGGCGGCGTCCACGAGCAGGACGGCACCCTCGCAGGCGGCCAGCGAGCGGGACACCTCGTAGGTGAAGTCGACGTGACCCGGCGTGTCGATCATGTCGAGCACGTACTCGGTGCCGTCGCCGGCGCTCGGTGTCCACGGCAGGCGGACGTTCTGGGCCTTGATGGTGATGCCGCGCTCGCGCTCGATGTCCATGCGGTCGAGGTACTGGGCGCGCATCTGCCGTGCCTCGATGATCCCGGTGACCTCGAGCATCCGGTCGGCCAGCGTCGACTTGCCATGGTCGATGTGGGCGATGATGCAGAAGTTCCGGATGCGGGCCGGGTCGGTGGCAGCGGGAGTCGTCACAGTGCTGCCCATCGTCCCATGCCGCACGGCGACCGGTCAGCCGCTTCCCCTGCCGCGTCGCGCACCCGCGCGGGGCCGCGCGGCCCCGCGGTGTGGGCCGGCGCCCCGGACGCTGGTATCTTGGCAGGCCGGTCCGTGATCGCAGGGTGCCGACCCCGTGTCCGGACGCATTGTCAGACTCCCTCCCAGCGAGACACCGAGGCTCACGCGTGGCGAACATCAAGTCCCAGATGAAGCGGATCAAGACCAACGAGAAGGCGCGTCAGCGCAACGTCGCGGTCAAGTCCGCCCTCAAGACGGCCGTGCGGCGCTTCCGCACCGCTGCCGACTCCGGGGACGCGGCGGCGGCCTCGACGGCCCTGCTCACCGCCAGCAAGATGCTGGACAAGGCCGCCAGCAAGGGCATCATCCACAAGAACCAGGCCGCCAACCGCAAGTCGGGCATGGCCAAGCAGGTGGCCGGCCTCCAGGGCTGACCGACCTCGACGTCCGAGCCCCTCTCCCGCCTCGCGGGAGGGGGGCTCGTCGCATCTCGGGGACCGGTCACCTCCGCGGCGTCCCTCACGCCGCCCGGGACTCCGCGCGAGCGGCGGCCGGGGGTGCCGTCGCTCTGGGCCCGCTGCGGCCGGGCCCGCGGCGCGGCCGGACTCCCGTGCGGGCGGACCCACGGCGCGGGCGGACCCACGGTGCGGGCGGACCCACGGTGCGGGCGGACCCACGGCGGGCCGCCACCCGGCCTCCGCCGGGACGTGGTCATCGGAGGCCGGAGGTGGCGGCGCGGATGCCGACGATCCGCCGGACGGCCCGCTCGAGCGCGTAGTCGGCGCTGGCCGCCGCGCCCTTGACGTCGGCGTTGAGCCCGGCGGTCACCGCCACTGCCTGCTGCAGCCCGTCGATGCTCCACCCGCGGGCGTGCCGGAGACCGTCCTCGGCCTTGCGCCTGGGCCACTTGAACGTCCGCATCAGTTCGCCGTAGGACCGCACGTTGACCGCCTTGACGCGGGCCGCGGTCCGGACGGCCTCGGCCAGCGCGTCCGCGATGAGCACGTGGGGCACGCCGCCGTCCAGGGCCCAGCGCAGGACCTCCATCGAGCCCGCGGTGTCCCCCGACATCGCCTTGTCGGCGACGCCGAAGCCGTTGGCCTCCGCCTGTCCCCGGTGGAAGCGGGCGACGGCGTCCGCGTCGACGTCCCCGTCGAAGTCGGACACCAGCTGGCTCGCCGCCGACGACAGCTCGCGCAGGTCGTTGCCCACGGCCTCGACGAGCGCGGTGACCGCGTCGGGGGTGATCCGCCCGCCGGCCCGCCGGACCTCGTTGCGGACGAAGCCGCCGAGCTCGTTCGGCCACACCTTGGGGCACTCGTCGACGGCCGCGCCGGCCGCCCGGAAGGCCTTCAGCAACGCCTCGTTGCGCTTGCCGCCGTGGTGGACGACCACGAGCGTGAGGTCCGGGTCGGGGTCCTTGGCGTACGAGGTCAGCGCGTCGCACAGTGCGCTCGCGGCCTCGTGGACGCCGGTGACGACGACCAGCCGGTGCCCGCCGAAGAGCGACGGCGCCAGCACGTCGGCCAGCTCACCGACCGGCAGGCCGGCCGCGGCCAGGTCGTGCTGCTCCACGTCGGGGTGGCGGGCGAGCACGGCGGTGCGGACGGCGGACACCGCGCGGCTGCGCAGCAGCTCCTCCTCGCCCACGACCACCCGCAGGTGCGACGTCGGGGCGGGGGGTGCGGCGGCCACCCCCGGATGGTGTCACGAGGAGCTGACGGTCCCGCCGCGCCACCGCCGTCCCGCCCGGCGGCACGACGCCCGACTCCACGGCGCCCCACTCCACGGCGCCCGGCTCCACGGCGCCCGACTTGCCGGTGCCCGACTCCCCGGCGGGCAGGACCGGCGGGGGCGTTCCCGGCACGGCGGGGCCGGCGGCACGTGCGCCGCCGTCCGACCCGCGCGGGACCACGGCCCACTCCCCCGCCGCCCCGGTCACCGCGACGTCACCCGAGCGGTCGGTGCGGTAGACGCGCATCCCGTCGCGGCTCAGCCACGTGAGCAGGCGCCGGGTGGGGTGGCCGTAGGTGTTGTCCGCACCGACGGACACGATGGCGACCCGGGCACCGCTCGCGGCCAGGAAGCCGGGGTCGTTGTCGGCGCTGCCGTGGTGCGGGACCTTGAGCACGTCGGCCCGCAGGTCGATCCCCCGGCGCAGCAACCGCTGCTCGGCCCGGGCGCTGAGGTCGCCGGTGAACAGGACGCTGATGCCGCGCGCGGTCACCCGCGCCACCACGGACAGGTCATTGGGCTCGGCGCCCCGGGTGGCGATCTCGGGCTCCGGGGCCAGCACCTCGAGGGTCGCCGAGCCGACCCGTCGCCGGTCTCCCGGCACGAGCACCTGCTGCTGCGCGCCGGCCCGGCGGACCGCTCGGGTCAGCGCCGCCGCGCGGTCGTCGGCCGGGGAGAGCGTCCCGGTGGCCACCACCCCGACCTCGCGCCCGTCGAGGGCTCCGGCCAGCCCGCCGACGTGGTCGGCGTCGAGGTGGGAGAGCAGCACGAGCGGGAGGCGGTCGATCCCCAGCCGGTCGAGGCAGCGGTCCACCGGGGCGACCTCCGGCCCGGCGTCGACCAGGAGGGCCTCCCCCGGCCCGGTGGGCACGACGAGCGCGTCCCCCTGCCCCACGTCGCAGGCCACGAGGACCGCGGCCGGGGGCGGCCAGCCGCCGGTCACCTGGCGCAGCGGCCAGCCGACCAGGACCACTCCGGCGACGAGGGCCAGCGCCAGGGCGCGCAGCCGCGGCCAGCGCCACAACGCGAGCGCGCCGACGGCGAGCACCCCGGTCAGGGCCGCGGCGCCGACCGTGCCGGCGGGCCAGCCGGTGGCCGCGTCGGGCAGCTCCGCGGCGGACCGGGCGACCAGCACCAGCCAGCGGACGGGCCAGCCCGCCAGCCACGTCAGCCCGTCGGCGACCGGCGGCACCACGGGGGCGGCCACGGCAGCCAGCAGTCCGAGGACGGTGGCCGGGGCCACCGCGGGGGCGGCCAGCAGGTTCGCCGGCAGCGACACGAGGCTGACCTGTCCGCTGAGCCCCGCCACCAGCGGTGCGGTGGCCAGGCCGGCGGCGGCGCTGACGGCGACCGCGTCGGCGAGCGGGCGGGGCCAGCCCCGGGCCCGCAGCCGCCCCGACCAGCGCGGGGCGAGCAGCACGATGGCCGCCGTCGCGGCCACGGACAGGGCGAAGCCCGCGTCCCGGGCCAGGCGCGGATCGGCCAGCAGCAGCACGACGACCGTCGCGCACAGCGCCGGCACCGCGGCCCGTGACCGGCCCGAGGCCAGGGCGACCAGCGAGACGGCGCCCATCGCCGCGGCCCGCAGCACGCTGGCCGTGGGACGGGCGAGCAGCACGAACCCGACCAGCGCCACGGCCGCGACCACCGCCTGGGTCCGGCGGCCGACCGCGCGACGGCGCAGCGGCGCCAGGACGCCGGCCAGCACGATGGCCACGTTCGCGCCGGAGACGGCGGTCAGGTGCGACAGGCCCGCCCGGCGGAAGTCCTCCGCCAGCACCGGGTCCAGGCCGCGGGTGTCACCCACGACGAGCCCGGGGAGCAGCCCGGCCGGGACCGGGTCCAGGGTCCGGTCCGCCGACGCGGCGAGCCCGGTGCGCAGCCCCCCGGCCGCGCGCTGCGCCCACGGCGGTCCACCGAGCAGCTCCGGGCTGCCGCGGGCGGACACGCGGGCCACGACGCCGTCGACCGGCTCCGCCGGGCCGACGACGGCGCGGGTGCGCACCGACTGGCCGGGGAGCAGGTGCAGCCAGCCGTCGGCGGGGGCGAGGACGACGACCGGGTCGTCGAGTGCGACGGTCCTGCCGGCACGCGTCAGCGCGGTGGCCGTCGCCTCCACGACCACCCGTGGGGGACCTCCGCCGGCGATCGGCCGCGGGTCGCCGTCGACCTCCAGGCCCACCTCCACGGTGCCGAGCGCGGCCGGGTCCTGCAGCAGGGGCGAGCCCTGCCGGTCCCAGGAGCGCACCGCCGCCCCGGCCGAGACCAGCACGAGGGCCGCCAGCGCGGCGGCCCCACCGCGTGCGCGCCCGGACCGGCCGCGGGCCAGCACACCCGCGGCACCGGCCGCCGCGACCGCCAGCAGGGCCAACAGCGGCCACCCCGCCAGCGGCGCGGCCAGAGTGGCGCACCAGACGACGGCCGCGGCCGGGACCAGCCGGAGGTCGGTCCACGACCAGCGACGGTCGACCGGTGCGGCCGGACCGCTCACACGGTCACCAGATCGACGAGCTCGTCGTACGTGGCCGGCCCGATGCCCGGGACGTCCTCAAGCTGCTCGATCGCGGTGAACGGCCCGTTCCGGGCGCGGTGGTCGACGATCCGCTGGGCCAGCACCGGGCCGATGCCGGGGAGCGCGTCCAGCTCCGCGGCCGTCGCGGTGTTCAGCGACGTCCGCCCGCCGGACGCGGCCGGTGCGGGGGCCGCGCCGGGCGCCGCCCCGGGAGCCGGGGCCCCGGGGACGCCGACCGCGATCTGCTGCCCGTCGGACACCACCGCGGCGAGGTTGACCGTGGCCGGGTCGGTGTCGGGCAGCAGCCCGCCCGCGGCCGCCACCGCGTCGGCGACCCGCGAGCCCTCGGGCAGCACCACCAGGCCCGGCCGGGCGACCCGGCCCACGACCGACACGGTGACCGTCGGTGCGGTGTCCGCCGCGGGCCCGACCGACGGGGAGGCCGCAGCCGGCGCGCTCGGAACCGCGGCGGCCGGGCGGTCCTCCACGGGCTCCGCCCGCGGGCGGTCCAGCCAGGTCCAGCCGACCAGGAGCACGGCGCCCGCCACCGCGGTCACCAGCAGCGCTCGCACGTTCCCTCGGGTCGGGGCCACGCGGACGGCCGGCCCGGGCGCACGGTGGCGACCCATCCGGGGAGGGAGCGACGCCTCCGGCTGGTCCCGGTCCTCCGGCTCGGCGGGGCGTGGGCCGTCGACCGGGACGCGCGCCGGAGCCGGGGCCGGGAGGTCGTCGGTCGGGTCGGTCAGGTCGTCGGGCAGCCAGCCCCCGGTCCGGTTCCCCTCGTCGAGCAGGACCCGCAGCCGAGCCCGGATGACGTCGGCGTCGTCGCCCCGGCGAGCGGGGAGGCGGGAGGAGAGGCGCACCCGGCGGACGCTAGGGACGCTGCGGGCGCGGGGCACCGCCGCGCGGGCGGCTGTGGACGGGCACCGGGCCTGTGGACGGCGGGAGCGGGTCCGTCGCCGGGACGGCGCAGGGTGTCCCCCGTGCCGATCACCCGCTCAGTGCGCCTGCTGCTCCTCGTCCTCCGCGGGCGAGCGTGGCGACACGACGACGCCCACCGCACCGGGCCCGACGTGCGCGCCGATGGCCGCGCCGAGCTCGCTGACCAGCAGGTCCCCGACGTCGGGCAGGGCCGCGCGGAGGTCCCCGGCGAGCTTCTGCGCCCGCTCGGGCGAGGCGAGGTGGTGCACGGCCAGGTCGACCTCCCGCCCGTCGGCCGCCTCGACCGCCCGCTGCACCAGGCGCGCCAGGGCACGGGCGGAGGTGCGCACCTTCTCCAGGGGCACGACCCGACCGTCGGCCACGTGCAGCACGGGCTTGACCGCGAGGGCGGTGCCGAGCAGGGAGGCGGCCGAGCCGATGCGCCCCCCGCGGCGGAGGTGCTCGAGCGTGTCGACCACGAACAGGGTCCGGGTCCCCGCCGCGGTGGCCCGCGCGGCCTCGACGACGCCCGGTGCGTCCTCGCCCGCCTGCGCCGCCCGGACCGCGGCGAGCACGGCGAAACCCGTGCCCATGGCGGCGGACCGGGAGTCCAGGACCGTGACGAGGTGCTCCCCGACCTGGGCGGCCGCCAGCCGGGCGGCGTCGCACGTGCCGGAGAGCTCCGCGGACAGGTGCACCGACACCACCCGGTCCGCACCACCGTCCAGGCACCGGCGATAGGCCGCGAGGAAGTCCCCCGGGGTGGGCCGGGAGGTGGACACCTGCTGGCCCCGGGTCGTCAGGGCGCGGGCCACGTCCTGCGGCGAGATGTCGGTGCCCTCCCGCCCGGAACGGCCGGCGAGGACGACGTAGAGCGGCACGACCGCGATCGCGTACCGCTCGACCAGCTCCGCGGGCAGGTAGGCCGTGGAGTCGGTGACCACGGCGACCGGCATCCCGCGAGGCTAGCCGGAACCCGCCGGCCGGACGCCGAACTGCGCGGGTCCGGCCTGCTCAGGCGACCGCGTCGGCATCCCCCGGCGGGGGCGGCGCCTCCTCCGGGACGGCGCCCGCGCGCAGCAGACCGGTGGCGGCGCCGTCGCCCCGCTGGAGCGCCGGGTCGTGGGCCGGCGGGGTCCAGTTGTGCCGCAGCACCCGCCAGCGGCCGCCCTGCGCAGCGAGCTCGGTCCACGCGCAGTTGGCCAGCGGACCGAAGACCCGCCGGTTGCCCGGCTCCAGGTCGAGCAGGGCCTCCAGCAGCCGGCCGCTGGTGCCGCCGTGGGTCACCAGCACGGCCACGCGGGAGGGCGGCAGGTCGCGCACCACCGCGACCGCCCGCGCGGTGACCGTGGCGGCGTCCTCGCCGCCCCGGTCCCGGACCGGCCGACCGGCGAGCCAGTCGTCGTACTGCTCGGGGTGCCGGGCGGCCACCTCGTCGCGGGTCAGTCCTTCCCAGCTGCCGAGGCCGTGCTCCCGCAGCCGGGCGTCGAGCTGTAGGGGGAGGCCCAGGAGTCCGGTCAGCGCGCCGGCGGTCTGCGCGGCACGCTCCAGGTCGCTGGAGACGACGACCGTGGCGTCCGCGGTGAGCTGCAACGCCGACACGAGGTGCGCCGCGGCCACGGTCGCCTGGCGCCGTCCCTCCGCGTCGAGCGGCGGATCCTGCTGGCCCTGGAAGCGCCCCTCGGCGTTCCACTCGGTGCGCCCGTGCCGCCAGAGGACCAGTCGCGACACCCGGACGGGCGGTTCGGGCGCGGCGCTCACTGCCCGGGAGCCGGGTCCGGGGCGGTGTTCGGGGTCTGCGCGTCGGAGTCCGGGGTGGCCTGCTGCCCGGCGGCCGGTTCCGGCGCCAGGGCCGTCGGGTCGGCGCTGCCCGGATCGACGTCGTCGGCCGACAACGTGCCCGCCGGGGCGGCTGCCGCCGCGGGCGCCCCGTCCGCGGCCGGCGGCGCGTCGCGGTCGACGAAGGGGATGGTGGGGCAGTCCTTCCACAGCCGCTCGAGCGCGTAGTAGGCCCGCTCCTCGGCGTGCTGCACGTGGACCACGACGTCGACGAAGTCCAGCAGCACCCAGCGGGCCTCGGCCACGCCCTCCCGGCGGACGGGCTTGACGCCGTGCTCGCGCAGACGCTCCTCGACCTCGTCGACGATGGCCTGCACCTGCCGCTCGTTGGGCGCGGACGCCAGGACGAAGGCGTCGGTGATCGCGAGCCGGTCGCTGACGTCGACGATGGACACGTCGGTGGCGAGCTTGTCCGCGGCGGCCTGGGCGGCCAGCTGCGCGGTCTCCCGCGCCTCGACCGAGGCGGTCATCGGGGTACCTCCTGGGGTTCGGTGGCCGGCGTGCCGCCGGCCGGGTGGGCGGCAGGCGTGCCGCCGGACGGGATCGAGGGGCGGGCCGGGTCCCCGCCAGTGAGGCTCGGGCGCGGGCCCGAAGGACCCGGCCGGGTCCGCGGCGTGCTCCGGTACAGGCCCCGCTTCTCGATGTACTGCACGACGCCGTCGGGCACGAGGTACCAGATGGGCATGCCGCGGCCGACGCGGTCACGGCAGTCGGTGGAGCTGATCGCCAGCGCCGGCACCTCGACCAGGCTGGCGGCGCCCGGCGGCAGGTGACTGTCGGCCAGCTGGAAACCCGGCCGGGTCACGCCGATGAAGTGGGCCAGCTCCAGGAACCGGTCGCTGTCGCGCCAGCTGAGGATCTGGGCCAGGGCGTCGGCACCGGTGATGAAGAAGAGCTCGGCGTCGGGGCGCTCCGCGCGGAGGTCCTGCAGGGTGTCGATCGTGTAGGTGGGGCCGCCACGGTCGAGGTCCACGCGGCTCACCGAGAAGCGCGGGTTGGATGCGGTGGCGATGACGGTCATGAGGTAGCGGTCCTCGGCCGGGCTGACGTCCCGGTCGCTCTTCTGCCACGGCTGCCCGGTCGGCACGAAGACGACCTCGTCGAGCCCGAACAGCCCCGCGACCTCGCTCGCGGCCACCAGGTGACCGTGGTGGATGGGATCGAACGTCCCACCCATGACACCGACCCGACCACCCGCCACCGAGCGAGCCTAACCGGGCCCCGCCAGGCACCGTGCCGAGACGGCAGGCGGTCCGGGGTGCAGCGGCGGCACCGAGGCCCGCGCCCGGGGCCGGCCGGCCTCGCCGGTCCGGCCCCGGGCCCGGGGAGCACCCCGCGCCGGGGTGGGGGTCCCGGACGACCGGCTCCCCCGTGCCGCCGGTCGTCGCCGGCCTCCACCGCGAGGATCGGGCCGGTGCCGGGGTGCCCCGCACCCGCGCTGTCTCAACGTCCTCGCCGGGCGACGGTTACGGCCCTCCGGCGTGTCGACTCCGGTGGGTCCGCGCCGCCGGCGCCGGGCGGAGGTCGCTCCACCCGGCGCGCCACCGAGCGGCACGGTGTCGACACGTCGACCAGGAGCGCGGTCGACACGTCGACACGTACCGGCCCCGACCCGTCGACGAGTCGACCCGGCGGCCGGTCGACGAGTCGACCCGGCGGCACGTCCACGTGGCGGGCACACCAGGCCCGGTACACCAGGACCCGGTACACCAGGACCCGGCACACCAGGACCCGGCACACCAGGACCCGGCACACCAGGACCCGGCACACCAGGACCCGGCACACCAGGACCCGGCACACCAGGACCCGGCACACCAGGACCCGGCACACCAG